>NZ_JBFUFS010000010.1:0-175578 GCF_056403335.1 Rhodobacter sp. P2_H5
GGGGTCGCTCAGCGTGACGGATGTCGACATGACCAGTGCGCGGGTCGCCGCGCTGCAGACGGCGGCGCCGGAGACCTGGTCGGTGGGCTCCACCACCGCCCCGCAGCCCGGAACGGGCCAGAGCGGCGTGCCCCTGGAGCACCTTCCCGATCACGCGACCGGCACCTACGGCACGTTGAGCGTGGACCAGCAGGGGCACTGGACCTACACGCTGGACAATTCCCGGCCGGAGACGCAGGCGCTGACCGCGGGCCAGCCCGCGCAGGAAACCTTCGAGGTCCGCGTCACCGACGACCACTTCGCCACGACGACCCACACGGTGACGATCGATGTGACCGGGGCGGGCGACAGTGGTTCGGCTTCGGTCGCCGCAGTCCAGCATGACGCGCAGGCGTCTGTTCCGGATACGGCCGAGGAGCACGTGATCGTGCTGGACGACGACGGCTCGGGCCTTGGCGTGTCGGGTCTCCCGGGTGATGGGGACGCAGTGCTGCAGGAGGCCGGCGTGCTTGCCATGGGTTGGGGTGAGGGAGGCAACGCCTCCGCCGGTCCCTCCGCCCTCGATCACTATTTGGCTACGGCAACGTCCCATGACGGTGGGGGCATGCTGGGTGATCCCGCGACCCTGTCCGCGCAGGCGCCGGATCATCAGGAGGCGGCGCCGGCAACCGAAGGCTTTGCGGAACCGGTGGTCGATCCGATGGCACATTACCTCGACGCGGTTTCTCAGGTCGCCGGGCCGATTGTTCTGGTGGAGCCGGGGGCGTCGATGTTGGAATATCTCGACAGCGTGGGTGTCGCGCCGGAGGCCATGATGCCGCCCGACCACGGCATCTTCCCCGACACGCTGGCGCTTGGGCTTGATCTGGCCGATGTCGATGTCCCCGATCCGGGGCCAGATGCCGTCCCCCATGCCGTCGGCATCCCGGTCGATGAAATCCATGTCGCTGACCTCCCACCGGACCCGGTGGACGACACCTCCTATTCCTAGCCGGAAAGCTCCGCCTTGGGGCGATCCGACGTTGGGGGGCGGATCAACCCAGCCCCGGAGTCTCGCTCATGCTGGATAGAGCTTGGGGGCATCTTCACAAATCAAGGGGGATGACCCAGGATTTTTGTCTTCGCCGACGCACCCAAGGGACAAATTGCTACTGTCCGACCGAGGCAATGACGAGGTCAGCGCGAGAGTGCCGTTGTATTCGCGATGGCCGTGACCACCGCCGGCCGCGCGAAGACGCTTTCATACCAGCGCTTGACGTGGGTGTATCGTTCCAGATCCACCCCAAGCGCCTCATGCCGCCATATCCACCCGAAATGCGCGATGTCGGCGATCGTGTATGCGCCGCCGGCGACGAAGGGATGATTTTCCAGCGTCTTGTCGAGAAGTGTGAGCACGCGCTCGATCTCTTTCCGGCTTGCCTCCTGGGCTTCAGCCTTTGGCTCTTTCTGAAGTCTGAGCAGGAAGGCCTGAAGGAAGGCAGGGCTGAGGCCGGAAGCGTGGAAGAAAAGCTGTTCGAACACCTTGCTGCGCCGGATGGCGTCCGCCGGAAGAAGCTTTTCGGTCTTCTCCGCGAGATAGACGAGGATTGCGGCGGATTCGCTGAGAACCACGTCGTGGCACGTCGCGGCCGCACGGTCCGTCAGCACCGGAACCTTGCCGTGGGGGTTCAGCGTGACGAATGCGTCACTCCGTTGCTCGCCGCGGCGCAGGTCTATGGGGATGAGCCGGTACGGCAGGCCCATCTCTTCCGCGGCGATGACGACCTTGACGCTGTTGGGCGTCGCAAAGGCATGAATCTCAAGCATTTCATACTCCTGTGGCTTGGAATGGGCCGGTATTCGACCGCTCCCGGTTGCACTCAGACGCGGCGGGCATCGAGGCTGATGCGTCCAGCGCCGAAGGCGATGACCTGCAGCAGGCCACCGGCCATGGCGATGTTCTTGAAGAAGTGAATGAACTGGTTCTGGTCGCCGAGCGCGCTGTGGAACATCAGGGCCGTTGCGAGAGAGAACACCGCCAGCACGCCCGCGACGACGCGGGTGCGGTAGCCAAGCAGAAGGGCAATGCCCCCGACGATCTCCACGAAAGCCGACAAGGCAAAGGCAAGGGTCGGCAACGGCAGCCCGACCGACTGGATGTAATCGATCGTCATGGTCGGCGCCGCGATCTTCGAAAAGCCAGACAGGATGAAGATCGCACTGATCATCGCGCGCCCGGCGACGGGCAGGATCGCAAGTGTCCGGGGAACGCTCGCCGAGGCTTGGGCATCGGGGGCAAAGGATTGGGTTGGCATGGTTGAAGTCCTTCTGTCTGAGGTTTGTGAGATGTGTCCGGGCAGGATGGTCCCGCTGCCGCACCGGACATGTGCCCGGCAGCGGGGGAGATGCGGATGAGGGGCAAGAGGCCCGCGCCGCGCGGATCGGGGGGATGGCGCGAGGTTTCGGGTTATTGGCTGCGGATGGTGCGGAAGGCCTTGCACATCTCGTCCGTGAACAGCGCGGGTTGCTCGAAGGCTGCGAAGTGCCCGCCGCGATCCACCTTGTTCCAGTAGAACAGATTGGGCCAAAGCGCCTGAGCCCATGCTTTGGTGGTCGTGAAAATCTCATGTGGGAAGACGGTCGCGGCCATTGGCAGGTCGATGCGCCCGGCATTGACGCCGCGTCCGGTGCGCGCATTCTCCCAATAGAACCTGGCCGAGGATGCGGCCGAATTGGTGAACCAGTAGATCGAAATGTCATCCAGCATCGCGTCGAGGCTCAGGGCATCTTCCGCGGCGCCCCGGTTGTCCGTCCAAGCCTGGAATTTTTCGTAAATCCAGGTCGCTTGTCCGCTGGGGGAATCGGCCAGCGCGTAACCGATCGTCTGCGGCCGGGTGGCTTGCTCGCGGAAATACCCATAACCGTCGCCCGTAAAGCGTTTGATGCCGTCAATGGCGGCCTGCTCTTCGGCGGTCGGATCGACGGGGAGAGTCTCTGGCACGACGAACTGCCAGTTCACATGCGCCGCCACCAGCCCCTCGGGCCGCAGGTGGGCCAAGGCATGCGTGACGCCCGAACCCCAGTCCCCACCCTGGGCCACCCAACGCGTATAGCCCAGACGCTGCATCAACGTAGCCCAGGCGCGGGCCGTACGCTCGACGGTCCATCCGGTCTCGCCGGGCTTGTCGGACCAGGCAAATCCCGGCAGCGAGGGGATGACCACATCGAATGCGTCTTCTGCCCGGCCGCCATGCGCCTCGGGATCGGTGAGGGGGCCAATCACATCAAGGAACTCCACAATCGACCCTGGCCAGCCATGGGTCAGGATCATCGGCAGCGCGTTCTTGTGTTTCGATCGCACATGTATGAAGTGGATGCCGAGCCCGTCGATCTCGGTGCGGAACTGCGGCACCGCGTTGATGCGCCGCTCGAACCGCCGCCAGTCGTAGCTGTCGCGCCAATAGGTGATCAGCGCCCTGGCCTTGTCCAAGGGGACGCCTTGGGTCCAGTCGATCACGGTTTCCTTCTCGGGGAAGCGCACCATCTTGAGGCGGAGCGTGAGATCGTCGATGGCCGATTGCGGGACTGCGACCTGAAAAGGAACGATGTCGGGGGTCGCCGGGGCCACGGCGGATGGCGCGTTTTGGGCAAGGGCCCGCGACGACCAACCGCCAAAGGTTGCGATTGCCAGGCCATTCACCAGACCAAGCAGCGCCTGCCGCCGCGTGGGACCGTCGATTTTTTCAGGAATAGGTTGCGCGTTCACGGGAGAACTCCTTCGTTAGCGGGCCAGTTGGGGAGGGGTCAGGTCGAGGCTTCGCCACGCGCCCGGCGAAACTCTTCCGAGGTGTCGTCGAGGAAGACGTAAAGCGCTGTGATCTTGCCGTCGCGGACGGTGATCACATCCCAGCCGGTGTATTCGGGCGCAGCGCCACGCGGCCCGGACCCCCAGGCCAGCCGACCTGCGTCGTGCAGCACCTGAGGCTTGCCATGCGGTGTGTAAACATAGTGGGGATGCGTCGCCCGCAGATCGCCGGCGAAGCGGTTGATCGCGTCATGGCCGGTGACCACACCGGGCGGCACATAAAGCACGCCGTCCGTGGCCCAAAGCTCGGCTATAGCCGCCCGGCGGCGCTGTTCATCGCCCTCGCCGAAGACCTCCTGAAGGTTGCGGTCAAGCAAGTCGCGGATGCGGGCTGCGGATTCCTTGGATTGGATCATGATGTCTTTCCTTGTAAGGCCGCTGAACCTCGGCCAGGGACAGGTGCCGAGGTTCGGCGGTGACGAATGGAACTTCAGATTTGGGCGAGGCCGCCATCCACGAAGAGTTCGATGCCGTTGACGAAGCTCGCGTCGTCGGAGGCGAGGAACAGCACGGCCCTGGCGATCTCGTCAGGGTGGCCGACGCGTCCTGCGGGGATCAGGCCTGCAAGATAATCCCGGGTTCCCTGAGCCTGAGCGCCGCCGCCGAACAATCCGTCCAGGCCTGCGGTGTCCGTGACACCGGGGCTGATTGCGTTGACGCGGATGTGGCGGTCTTTCAGATCAAGCATCCAGTTGCGGGCAAAGTTGCGCACCGCAGCCTTGGTCGCGGAGTAGACGCTGAACGCCGGCGTGCCCGAAATGCTGGTCGTCGAGCTGGTCAGAATGACCGAAGCGCCGTCTTTCAGCAGCGGCAGCGCCTTTTGGACGGTGAACAGCACGCCCTTCACGTTGGTGTCGAAGGTGCGCGTGTAATGGTCCTCACTGATCGCGCCGAGGGCTAACATCTCGCCGCCGCCCGCATTGGCGAACAGGACGTCGATCTGCGCGTGGTTCTGCTGAACCACATCATAGAGCCGGTCGATATCGGCGAGGTTTGCCATGTCGCCCCGGACCGCAGTCACGCGTCCGCCAATCTGCTTCACCGCGGCATCCAGCGCGTCCTGGCGGCGGCCCGTGATGAAGACCGAGGCCCCCTCGGCGGAAAACGCCTTCGCTGCGGCGAGACCGATGCCGCTTGAGCCACCCGTGACCACCACGACCTTGTTGTTGAACCTGTCTGTCATCGTCTTTCTCCTTGCATCTGCGGCCAAGCGCCGTTGCCTTCATATGTGCAGGAGGAACGATGATCCTTGTAGTTAGCAAATCCATCACCTAGCGTTCCACCAGGAGAACGATGATGCGGATTGACCTCAACGATTACGCCTATTTCGCCGAAGTCGTTGCGCATGGCGGTTTTGCCGCGGCAGGGCGGGCGCTGCGCGAGCCGAAGTCCAAGCTCAGCCGCAGGATCGCGGGTCTGGAGGAGCGGCTGGGCCTGCGCCTGATCGAAAGGTCGAGCCGCCGGTTCCGGGTGACGGACACTGGCCAGGCGTTTTACGAGCGTTGCCGGGCCATGCTCGCAGAGGCCGAGCAGGCGGAAGCCGTGGTGGCCCAGGCGCAGGCCGAACCGCATGGCCGCATCCGCTTCAGTTGCCCGACCGGGATGGTGGCGCCCGTTGCCGGGCTGATCTCATCCTTTCTGGCGCGTTTCCCGAAAGTCCGGCTGCAATTGGTGGCGACCGATCGGGCCGTCGACCTGATTGAAGAGCGCATCGATCTGGCGCTGCGCGTGCGCGCCAGCCTCACCTCGGACGCCGCATTGACCATGCGGTCTCTCGGCATATCGATCCGGATTCTTGTGGCCAGTCCCCAGATTGCCAGCAAGCTGGAAAATATCGAACAACTGGCCGACTTCCCGATACTCGCAACCGATGACACGTCGGACGATCTCGACTGGCATCTTGAAACCGACGAGGGGCGCAGAAGCGTTGTCCGTGTCCAGCCGCGCATGGGATGCGAGGACATGGTGGCCCTGCGCGATGCGGCAATCGCTGGCCTGGGGATTGCGAACCTGCCGGATCATGTGTGCCGCGAGGCCCTGGAGGCAGGACAGCTCGTCCGTGTCTTGCCGGCATGGCGCGGGATGCATGGGACCGTGCACCTGGTCTTCACGACGCGAAGGGGCCTGTCACCTGCCGTCCGCGCGCTGATCGACCATCTCGCGGCCGGGTTCCCGCGTGACGCCCTGAGCAAGCGCATGTGACCCCACAGGTTTGGAAACCTAAAGCGTCAACTGGTCTTCGTAGCGCATGGCCCAGTCGCGCAGCGTGGCAAAAGTCGGCATGAGGTCGATCCCCGCCTGAGATAACGCGTATTCGACCCGTGGCGGGATCTCGGCATAGGCCGTGCGGATGACGATGCCATTTCCCGCGAGGTCGCGAAGCTGTTCGGTGAGCATGTGCTGGGTGATACCCGGCAGCGCCCGGCGCAGTTCACCAAAACGCATCGAGCCCCCGACCAGGCTGCACACGATCTCGATTTTCCATTTGCCGGTGATGGCCTTGATGGCCCGCTGAAAGCGCATGACATCGATCGGTTCGGGCCCCGTACACCCGTCACACGCCGTGCCATAGACCCGCGGCGCTATAGTCTGGTTTTTCATGCTACCTCTGAAAATTCATCCTACTTGCCACTTTTCATATGGTTCGCGAAGGGTAGCCGCAAGGAAAAGTGAGGGTAGATCCTATGAGCAGAATTCTTGTAACGGGCGGCTCCGGCTTCCTTGGCAGCCATTGCATCGCCGCGGCACTGGCCGCAGGGCACGAGGTTCGCACGACGCTGCGCAATCCGGACAAGGCGGGTGAGGTCCGCTCGATGCTCGCGGCGGCGGGTGTCGATCCGAAATGCGAGGTCAGCTTTCATGCCGCAGATCTGAAGGATGACGCGGGCTGGGCCGATGCCGTCGCGGGTTGCGACTATGTCTTGCACACCGCTTCGCCGTTTCCCTCTGTCCAGCCGGACGACCCGAATGACCTGATTGCGCCGGCGCGCGACGGGACCTTGCGGGTTCTTCGTGCCGCCCGTCAGGCCGGAGTGCGGCGCGTTGTCCTCACCTCGTCCTTTGCCGCCATAGGCTACGGTCCGGAGCCAGCAAGCCATGTCTACACCGAGGCGGACTGGACGCCCGTCACCTCTCGGAACCAACCCTACATTCTGTCAAAAACCATCGCGGAACGCGCGGCGTGGGACTTCGTGCGAGAAAACGGGTCGCCCGAACTCAGCGTCGTCAACCCGACCGGAATATTCGGACCTGCGCTCGGTCCTCAGCTTTCGACCTCCCTCCAAATCGTCAAGGGCTTGCTGGACGGCGCCTTCCCGCCCGTGCTGCCCGATATGTGGTTCGGCGTGGTGGACGTCCGCGACGTGGCCGACCTGCATTTGCGGGCGATGACGGCGCCTGCTGCCGCAGGGGAACGTTTCATTGCCGTCAGTGGTGAGCCCCTGTCCCTGTTGAACGTCGCCACCATTTTGCGCGAAACTTACGGCGATCTGGCCGCCCGTGTCTCTGACCGAAGCGTGCCAGTCTCCTCCGACACCCCTCGTCGCCGCTCCAGCAGCGAGCGGGCCAGGCAGAGGCTGGGATGGTCGCCGCGCCCAAGTGCAGAAGCAATCATCGCCAGCGCCGAAAGCCTCATACGGCTTAAATTGCTGACCGGTGGAGTGTGATCGCGAACCTTTTCCAGCGCCGGGCCACTTCGTGCCTCACCTTGAGTTTGGCGACCGCCTTGCGCAGCCGGTTGATCTCGGGTGGCTCGGGCTTCATCGGCCCGAGCCCGGGACACGTCTGGACAGAATCCGGCTCCATCTTCGGCATCGACTTCGGCAGTACGTTCGCGTCAACGCCCATGTCGCGTGATGCCCGCGCCGGCATCTGACATCCGCGGCTTGGCGAGCCATCGGCCACTTGTCAGGGTTGGACCAAGTGGCGCGGGGGGCGCACGCCGGGGCAGGGGGCAAGCCGCGAGCCTTGACACTGCGCTGCCCGCGCCGAGGGCGGTTCTCGCTTTGCCACGGCCACCGCGAAGGTGGTGACAGCCCCGGATGCCCGAGGCCTTGATCCGGACCTCGGTCCTGCGGGTCTGGTGGGTCTGACGGAGGTCAAAAGGCGGATCCCCGGCCGCGCCTCCGCGTCTGGGCGCCGGGCCGCTTCAGATATTCTCCCTCGTGTAGATCTGGAAGGGCACGATCCGGGTGTGGTTCACCCCGTCGTAGGGCGACCGCGTCGCGCGGATCATGCCGCGGATCAACTCGTCGGCCAATTGGCGCAGGGGATGGGCGATCACCAGTTTCAGCGTGCCGTCCAGCAGCCCTGCGCGGGTGCTGTCCATCAGGTCATAGCCGACCACCACCAGCTCCGACGCCCGGCCCGAGGCGCGCACTGCCGCCATCGCGCCGCTGATGCCGCCGCCGGACACGAAGAGCGAGGTCAGGTCGGGATGCTCGCGCAGCAGCTTTTCGGTCATCTCTTCGGCCACCGCCCCGGATTCAAAGGTCGAGAGCGGTTCGAGCAAGGTGAACTCCGGCGCATGTTCGCGGAAGTACGACCGGAACCCGGCCTCGTTCATCTCCTGATTGCGGTAGCGCGGGTTGCCCATCAGGATGCCGATCTTGCCGGGCCGCTTGCACAGGCCCTCGATCGCCCAGGCCGAGGTGCGCCCGACCTTCCAGTTGTCGAGCCCGACATAATGCACGAGGCCCGCCGCCGAAAGCTGCGCGACCAGGGCAAAGACCGGCAGCCCGCGGCCCTGCAGGGTTTCGACCGCCTGCGTCACGGCGGGATGCACCGCGCTGGTCAGGCAGATCGAATCGCACTGCTCGCCCAGGGCCAGGGCGCGGGCGGCGGTGTTCTGCGGCGACAGGTCTTCAAGAAACTCGATGCGCACCTCGACCTCGACCCCGGTGTCCGCGACGGCGCTGGCGGCGTCGCGGATGGCTGCGGCGCAGTTCTGGTAGAATTGCCGGTGCGGCTGAAGCAAAAGGAAGCCGAAGCGAAAGCGCGGGCGGCTGGCCGAGACCTTGGCCTGAATGGTCGCAAGCCCGTAGAATCCAATACGTTCCGCGGCCTCCTGCACCAGAAGCCGCGTCGGCGCGCGGACCTTTTCGGCCCCGGCCAGAACCCGGTTGACGGTGGCGACCGAGACGCCTGCCGCCTTGGCCAGATCAGGGATGGTTGGGCGCGTCATGGCGAGATCATCTCATTTCATATCACATTTCACCTCATCTTTGATACGGTGAGACGAAATGAATTGCGACACAACATCGCACCTTGATTCAACAGCCGTCAAGCTGGCAATGTCTGCGGCAAGGACGAGGTGCCCGGGCCCAAGGGTCAAGGCAGCTTCGGAGGGAAACAACGACACCGACAGGCTTCATGGCATGTCCGGCTGCGCCCCGCGCGCACCGAAGACGGCCCTGCCATGCCCCGCTGCAGCCTGCGGCGGTGCCTGTCGACCTGTCTGAACGGAATGGATTCGGCGCGACGTGCCGGGGGGAGGGATGAGATGGACGATCTGAAATTCGGCACACGCAACAAGCGCGGAGACTGGGCCCCGAGCGCGGCCCTGGAGATTGCCTCCAGCTGGGCCTGGCCCTTCAACCCAATGAAATTCCTGCGTTTCGTGCTCGACTACCTGTGGCCGTGGAATGCCTTCCACATGGCGACGACGCTGCTTTACTGGTATTTCATCATCCCCGATGTCGAGACGATGAAGACCCTCGGCTTCGGCTGGGCGCTTTGGCTTTATGCGGTGAATGCGGCGGCGATTTTCGTCATGTATGGCTCGGTCGAGCTGTTCTGGTACGTTAAGCGCAAGCAGGGCACCCGGTTCAAGTACAACGGCAAGTTCCCGGCCGACCAGCCCTCGGACGTCTTCTGGTTCAAGAGCCAGAACATCGACAACTTCCTGCGCTCGTTCTTCTTCTCGATCCCGCTCTGGACGCTGGTCGAGGTGATCTTCCTGCATGCTTTCGCCAAGGGCTATGTGCCCTGGCTGACCTGGGCCGATCATCCAGTTTACCTGGCCGTGCTGACGCTGCTGGTGCCGGTTATCCACGAGGTGCATTTCTTCTGCATCCACCGGCTGATCCACACGCCTTTCCTTTATAAATGGGTGCATTCGGTGCATCACAACTCGGTCAACCCCTCGCCCTGGTCGTCGCTGTCGATGCATCCGGTGGAAGGGTTCCTGTACCATGCCGTGGCCTTCTGGCACCTGGTGATCCCGTCCAATCCGATCGTGGCGCTGTTCCAGCTGCACTCGGCCGGGTTCGGTGCGATCAACGGCCATATCGGCTTTGACAAGCTGGAGATCACCGAGGACACCCCGCTCGAAAGCCACGCCTATGCCCATTACCTGCACCACAAGTATTTCGAGGTGAATTACGGCGGCGACGGCCTGATCCCCTTGGACAAGTGGTTCGGCTATTGGCACGACGGCACCAAGGAAGGCGAGGCCCGGATGGATGCCCGCTTTCAGAAGAAGAAGGCCCGGCTGAATGCGGCGAAATAGGGCCTGGCTACCCTCTGAGATTGCAGGAACGACTTCGGCCCGGGAGGAGGCGGAACGAACACAAGGGCAGCCCGCAAAGGGCGCCATCACCTGAAACCCCGGTTTCAAGACTGCCTTCGGGCGACACAAGGGAGGAGACTGACATGACACTGACCAAGACCTTGCTGCGGGCCACCGCCGTCATGGCGCTGATGGCCACCACGGCCAGCGCCGCCGATATCGCGGTGATCGGCGGCTCGAACGACGATGCTTTCTGGAACATCATCAAGAAGGGCATCGATGATGCCACCCCGGCGGTCGTGGCCAATGGCGGCACGGTCAACTACCTGCGCCTGGTCAATTACGACAACTTCGCCCCCGATGTCGTGCAACTGATCCAGACCGCGATCAGCCAGAAGGTCGATGGGCTGGTGATCCCCGATTGGGTGGCCGAGGCCGAGGACCCGGCGATCAAGCAGGCGGTGGCGGCAGGGATCAAGGTGATCCTGATGAACGCCGGCGGCGCCGAAAAGGCCAAGGAGCTGGGGGCCATCAACTATGTCGGCTCCGACGAATATGTCGCGGGCCAGGCCGGTGGCGCCTATTTCGGTGCCCATGGCCAGAAGAATGTCCTTTGCGTCAACACCTTGCCCGGCACCGCCAATATCGAGGCGCGCTGCAAGGGTGTGATCGACGGCATCACCGCCGCCGGCGGCAAGGGCGCGCAATTGCCGCTGCCCTCGACCTCGTTCGGTGACCCGACCGCCGTGGCCGAGGCGATCAAGGCCGAGATGATCAAGGATGACAGCATCGACGGCGTGATCACCATCTCGGCCGGAGACGCCGACAGCGCCGCCATCGCGATCGATCAGGCCGGCAAGACCGGCAAGGCGATGCTGGGCACCTTCGACATGAACAAGGCCGGGCTGGACCGCATCAAGGGCGGCACGCAGATGTTCGCGATCGACCAGCAGCCCTACCTGCAATCCTATCTGGCCGTCAGCCTTCTGGCATCGGCCATCGACTTTGGCACGGTTCTGCCCACCAACCCGGTGCTGACCGGCCCGGGCATCGTCGACGCCTCCAACATCGAGGCCACCCTGGCCGGCGTGTCCAAGGGCGCGCGCTGACCCACTGACCCGGCCCGCCGCACGACCGGCGGGCCTCTTCACATCCTCGGGGGAGCCCCATGAACAGCAATTCCGCATTGGGCGGCCTGTTGCGCCGTCCTGAAGCCGGGGCCTTCCTTGGCCTTGCCGCCGTCCTCGGCTTTTTCGCCATCTTCGGCGGGCTGACCTTTCTGACACCGGGCGGCATGTCCAGCTGGATGAACGTCGCCGCCAACCTGGGCGTGATCGCCATCCCGGTCGGCCTTCTGATGATCGCCGGAGAGCTTGATATCTCGGTCGGCGCGATGGTGCCCTTTGGCGCCATGACCGTGGCGGTGATTTCCGGCCATTACGGAATGTCGATCTGGCTGGGCGTCGCGGCAGCCCTGGGGCTGGGCCTGCTCGTCGGGCTGATCAACGGCTTCATGGTGATCCGCACCGCCGTCCCCTCGCTGATCGTGACCCTGGGCAGCCTCTTTGCCGTGCAGGGCATCGTGCTGGGCCTGACCGTGCTGATCACCAAATCCACCTCGGTCGCGCTGAAGGTCGAGGGGCCGGCCAAGGCCCTGTTCGGCGATTTCATCCTCGGCGGGCAGGTTCAGGCCATGGTGCTGTGGTGGCTGGTGATCGCCATGGCCTATGTCTACTTCGTCCACTTCTCGCGCTACGGGAACTGGATCTTCGCCATGGGCGGCGACAAGGTGTCCGCCCGCAATGCCGGCATCCCGACCGAGCGGATGACGATCCTGCTGTTCGTGCTCTCCTCGACCTCGGCGGCCTTCGTCGGCATGTGCCAGGCGATCCTTTACAACTCGGCCCAGGTGGCGGGTGGGCAAAGCTTCATCTTCAACGCGATCATCTCGGTGGTGGTGGGGGGCGTGCTGCTGACCGGGGGCTTCGGGTCGATCATCGGGATCTTCTTCGGCACCATCACCTTCGCCATCGTCAACCAGGGCATCTACTACACCAATTTCGACCGCAACTGGTCTTCGCTGATCATCGGGGTGCTGCTGCTCTGCGCGGTTCTGATGAACAACACCTTCCGCAAGATGGCGCTGTCCGCCGCGCCGAAGAAAGGGGCCAAATGATGGGCCAGGACACCGGGAAGACCATCCTGTCCCTGCAGGGCATCAACAAGAGCTTCGGCCCGATCGACGTGCTGCATGACATCAATCTTGACGTGAAGGCCGGCGAGGTCCTCTGCCTTCTGGGCGACAACGGCGCCGGCAAGTCCACGGTGATCCGGCTCCTGTCGGGCGTCCACCGGCCGTCCTCGGGGCAGATGGTGATGGACGGCACCCCCGTCCATTTCAAAAGCCCGCGCGAGGCTGCCGACCATGGCATCGCCACTGTGCACCAGTTCGGCGGCACCTTCCCCCTGATGTCGATCGGCCGCAGCTTCTTTGTCGGGCGCGAGCCGACCCGCTGGTTCGGCCCGCTGAAGATCTACGACCGCAAGAAAGCCAACGAGATCGCGGTCAAGGCCGTGCAGAACTTCGGCATCACCCGGATCGACGACGGCGATCGCCTGGTCGGCGGGTTGTCTGGGGGCGAGCGCCAGGCGCTGGCCATTGCCCGCGCCGTCCATTTCGGCGCCCGCGTGCTGATCCTGGATGAACCGACCGCCGCCCTTGGCGTCAAGCAGGCCACCCACGTCCTGCGCATCGTGAACGAGGCGAAGAAGCGCGGGCTGGCAGTGATCTTCATCACCCATCAGGTCATGCATGCCATGGCCGTGGGCGACCATTTCGCCGTGCTGATCCGTGGCGCGGTCGCCGCCGATTTCCGCAAGGGCGAGAAAACCCGCGAGGAGATCACCGACCTCATGGCCGGCGGCGCCTCGATGGCCTCGCTCGAGGCCGAGATCGAGGCTCAGATGGCGGCGCAGTGACGTTTCGCTTGCTCCGGGTTTCCCCCGTGGCAGGCAACCCCAAGCCGGGCGCCGCACTGCGGCTCCCGACCCCCAAGATCCCGAACCTTAGGCATGACAATGGCAACCTGGACCCGCGCCTGTGCGACAGGCGACATCGACCTTGAAGACCTGATCCGTTTTGACCACGGCAGCCAGTCCTTCTGCATCTACCGCAGCCCGGACGACACATTCCACGCCACCGATGGCCATTGCAGCCATGAAAAGGTGCATCTCTGCGACGGGCTGGTGATGGATTTCACCGTCGAATGCCCCAAGCACAACGGCGTCTTTGACTACCGCACCGGCGAGGCGAAACGCGCCCCGGCCTGCATCAATCTGCGCTCCTATCCCGTCAAGGTCGAAGACGGCCAAGTGTATATCGAGATCTGACATGAGCTTCCAACTCGCCGCCTGTGCGGAAATGCTGTGGCGCGACCGCCCGATCGACTGGCGCGCGAGCCGCCTGAGAGAGATGGGCTTCGGTGTCGGCCTGTGGAACTGGCCCGCCTGGGATCTGAAGAAGCTGGAGGCGACCGGCGCCACCTTCACCATCATGAACGGCTATCTTGAAGGCCGCCTGACCGATGCCGAAGGCTGTGCCATGCTGCTGGATTCGGCGGCCGAGACCGCCAAGATCGGCAAGCGGCTGGGCGTTCACCGGCTGAACCTGCATGGCACCGGGCTCGGCGACATGGGCATCCCGATCCCACGGATCGGCGCCTTCGCCCCCGGGATGGAGCAGCGCGCCCGCGACACGCTCCACCGTATCTGCGATCTGGCCGAAGTCGAGGGCCAGGTTTTCACGCTGGAAAACCTCAACCCGATCGACCATCCCGGCTGCCCCTTCGGCTCGACCGCCGCCGTGCTGGCGCTGGTCTCTGCCGTCAACCGCCCGCAGCTGCGCATCAACCTCGACCTCTACCACACCCAGATCGGCGAGGGCGATCTGATCCGCTGGTGCGAGGCCTGTCTGCCCTGGATCGGCGAGGTTCAGGTGGCCGACAATCCGGGCCGCTGCGAGCCGGGCACGGGCGAGATCAACTATGCCGGTGTGGCCAAGGCACTGACGACGATGGGCTATTCCGGCCCGGTCGGGATGGAAGCTTTCGCCAGGGGCGACGAGGAAGCCGCCCTCGACGCTTTCCGCCACGCATTCACGGTGTAATCATGGTCCAGTTTCACAACCGCCCCAACGTCGCCGACATCCGCGCCATGAAGGCGGGCGGCGAGAAAATCTCGATGCTCTACGTCACCACGCTGGAGGAAGCGGCGGCGGCGGATGCGGCGGGCATCCATATGCTGTCGATCGAAAGCCGCTTCTTCAGCCCCGAAATGCGCGAGGCGGCGGGCAAGTGCTTTGTCCAGGTCGGCCTGCCTTACGGCCCCTATGGCGGGCTGGCGACGGCGGAAGATTACCTGCGCGCCGCCTTCAAATTCACCGCGATGGGGGGCGATTGCTTTTATTGCGCGGCGAGCCTCGATATCCAGAAGGCGCTCTGCGACAACCATGTGCCGATCGTGGCGCATGTCGGGCTGATCCCCTCCTATATCACCTGGACCGGTTGGCGTGCGGTGGGCAAGACGGCTGCTGAGGCGCGCGCCGTCTGGGATCACGTCAAGCAGCTGGAAGCCATCGGCTGCTTTGGCGCCGAGCTGGAGGTGGTGCCTGACCGCCTGGGCGAGATGATCTCGAAGAACACCGCGATGATCATGCTGGGCATGGGCGCCGGTCCCGGCGCCGACGCGCAATACCTTTTCGCCGAGGATGTGCTGGGCTGCACCAATGGCCACCGCCCGCGCCACGCCAAGACCTACCGCAACTTTGCCGCCGAATATGCCCGCCTGCAGGCCGAACGGGTGGCGGCCTTCCGCGAGTTCATCGCGGATGTGAACACCGGCGCCTATCCGCAAGCGCAACACAACGTGCCGATGCAAGACGCCGAATTCGACGCTTTCAAGGCCGGCCTCGGCCTGTAACCTCAAGGATAACACATGCTCAACACCGCACTTCTTGGCGCCGGCCGCATCGCCGGCGTCCATGCCACCGCCATTTCCACCCATCCCGGCAGCCGTCTGGTCGCCGTCGCGGACATCAATGCCGAGGCTGCGGCCAAGCTCGCCGCCCAATACGACGCCGCGGTGCGCACGACCGAGGATATCCTCGCCGATGCCTCGATCAACGCGGTGCTGATCGCCACCTCGACCGACACCCATTCCGACCTGATCGAGCGGGCCACCGCCGCCGGCAAGGCCGTTCTGTGCGAAAAGCCGGTCGATCTGTCGCTGGCGCGGGCGCGGGCCTGCCAGAAGGTGGTGGCGGGCCATGGCCGCCCGGTGATGATCGGCTTCAACCGCCGCTTTGACCCGAACTTCGCGGCGCTGAAGGCCGCGCTCGACAAGGGCGAGATCGGCAAGCCGGAACTGCTCTCGATCACCTCTTTCGACCCGGCCCCGCCGCCGGTCGCCTATATCAAGGTTTCGGGCGGGCTGTTCCGCGACATGATGATCCATGACTTCGACATGGCGAATTTCCTGATGGGGGCAGCGCCTGCGACGGTTTCGGCGGTGGGCACCAGCATTGTCGATCCCGCCATCGGGGCTGCGGGCGACGTGGACACGGCCGTTGTCACCCTGACCTATGCCGACGGGCGGATCGCGGTCATCAAGAACTCGCGCCGGGCGGTTTACGGCTATGACCAGCGGGTGGAACTGCTCGGCTCGGAAGGTCTGCTGCAGGCGCAGAACATGCTGGAAAACACCGTGGTCAAATCGACCGTGGCCGGGGTGACCGGGGCCAAGCCGACCTATTTCTTCCTGGAACGCTACATGCCCGCCTACCGCGCCGAATGGGCGGCCTTCGTGGAGGCTGTCAACGCGGGCTCTGTCCTGCCCGTCACCCTGGCCGATGGTGTCGCGGCCCTGGCCATGGCCGAGGCCGCAAGCCTGTCGCTGAAATCCGGCGCGCCGGTGCCGGTGCCGCATATCCTCGCCTGACACAAGATGGCGGGAAGCGGGCGTCCGTCGCCCGGGGCCTGAACGACCGCTTCCCGACCCGGTGCCGCCATGCGAGGTTCGAGAACTGCCCTGACCAGGCAGCTGGATACGGCTCAAGCAAGAGCGCAAAGCCCAGCCCGCAGGGCCCTTCCATGATGGCTTCGACGATCTCTGGCACAAGCCGCGTCAAGCGCATGATCCGCGTCATGCCGGGTGGAGCGATCTTCTTGTGGTCGGCCAAGTCCCCAGTGGTCACGAAATGCCCACTCACCAACATCTCCTTCTGGCGGCCCCACCGCCTCGTGTCCGCCCGGGTTGCCGAGGCGGAGCGGCACCGGAATCGTGACCCTGTCTGCCGGGCGCCCGTCGATCTTCATGCCAGCTTCCGCACCCGCATCTCGCGGGCCAGTCGGGACAGGCCATCTCCCCGAAGCCGAAGCCCCATGTCCTTGGTGGCTTTGTCGGTCCGCACGGTTGGCAACCCGACGATGCGGGCCTGTCCGGCGGGGGAAAGTTCCTGCCACAGGGGATCAAGCTGGATGAGCGCCGCGTGGACCTCGGCGTCGGCGATGTGCTGCCCTGGTCCTTTGCGGGCTTCCAGGTGGCGGCGATGATCGCAGGCTGGCGGAACACCCTGCGCAATTGGTTGCTGACCGCAGTCCCTTCAGCAAGGACGGGGCTTCTTCCGCGATGGGTGGCAGCTCGCATCCTTGGGCTTTCGCTCGGGATGGCGCGCACAACGTCGGTCGTTCGGCCTGCGCCACACGGTCAGGGGGGCGACCGGGAAGAACCCCGGTTTGGCACCGCCTTTCACCCGCGCAACAGTCCCGCATGGGACGGCAGGTGGATCGCGGCAAGAAGCCCGCCGCATCGGGGGGAGGGGGCGAGCTCCAGGCGGCCTCCATAGGCGATGACCAGGTCGGCGGCGATTGCCAGGCCGAGGCCCGCGCCCGGCACGGAAAGGTCGAGCCGCGCGCCGCTTTCCAGGACGCGGGCCCGTTCCGCCTCGGGGATGCCGGGGCCGTCGTCTTCGACGTAAAGCACCACGCCGCCGGGCTCGGCATAGGCGCCGAGGCGGATGGTTGAGCGGCCCCATTTCAGCGCATTGTCCAAAAGGTTGCCCAGCACCTCCTCCAGATCCTGCGGGTCCATCCGGACCTGCAGGTCGGGCGCGGTCGCGATCTCCAGCCTTTTGCCCTGCCGTGCGCACATCGCGCCGAAGAGCCGCCCCAGCCGGTCCACCGTCTGGGCGAGGTTGATCGGCCCGCCCGCGCCTTCGGCCGAGTGGATGGCGCGCATCCGGGCCAGCGACCGCGTCAGTTGCGCATCGAGCCGGTCCAGCGCGTCGAGCGCGGGCCCGACCTCTTGCCCGGTTTCCTCCAGCGAGACCAATTCGTTGCGCAGAATGGCCGCGGGCGTCTTGAGCGCATGGGCGAGGTCGGAGGCCTGACGGCGGGCGCGGGCGACCGTCTCCTTGTTGCGGGCCAGAAGCACGTCGATATCGGCCACCAGGGGCGCCACTTCCGAGGGGTAATCCTGCGGGTCAAGCCGGGCATCGCGGTCCCAGCGCGAGGCGACTTCTTCGCGCAGGCGCGTCAGGGGGCGCAGCACGACCGCCATCTGCAACCAGGCGCTGACGAGGCCGAAGGCCACCACGATGCCAAAGGCGATCAGCAGGCTGTTGCGCGTCTCCTGCCGTTCGGCCAGCAGTTCGTTCAGCGTTTCGGCCACCGTCACGGTCCAGACCGCGCCATCCTCCAGCGTGATGTTCTGCTGCATCCCGCGCAATTCGCCATCCTCGGGGGCCGGGCCGATCCAGCTGACCAGACGATCCGTGGCCGGTGTCGGTGCGGCCAGGATCGCCCCGAACAGCGAGGGCGAGGTATAGACGGTGCCATCCGGGGACCTGGCCTGCCAATACCGGCCCGAATAGGGGCGCTGGTAGGCCGGGTCGATCAGGACCTTTTCCAGCGCCGCCTGATCGCGGGCATCGTCGCTCAGGGCGACGACAAGCTGGGCATGGCGATCCTGCAACTCGCGGTCGAAGCGTTTCAGCGTCACGGCGTCGATATAGGCGAAGAGGGCGAACGACACGACCGCCACCGAAAGGGCCGCCGCCGCCACGGCGTTGATCAAGGCGCGGCGGCGCAGCGACCCCATCAGTCGCGGCCGATCGTGTAGCCCGCGCCGCGCACGGTCTGGATCAGCCCGGCCCCGAGTTTCTTGCGCAGCCGGGTGACGAAGACGGCGATGGTGTTGGAATCCGGGTCGCTGTCATGCGAATAGATGTGCTCGGACAATTCGGTGCGCGACACGAGGCGGCCCGCGTGGTGGAAGAGATAGGAGAGCACCGCCGTCTCCTGCACCGTGAGGTCGACCGGCAGGCCTTCGAGCATGGTGCGGCTGGTCCGGCTGTCGAACACGACGCCGTCCTTTTCGAAGACCGGGTTGGCTTGCCCGGTCGCGCGCCGCAGCATGGCCCGGATGCGGGCCGAAAGTTCGCGCATGTGAAACGGCTTGGTGAGATAATCATCCGCCCCGGCATCGAGCCCATCCACCCGTTCGGACCAGCCATCCCGCGCCGTCAGGATCAGGACCGGGGTGGCGACCCCCGTGGCACGCCATTCCTTCAGCACCGAAAGCCCATCGCGCCCGGGCAGGCCGATGTCGAGCACGATGGCATCATAGGGCTCCACCTCGCCAAGATGGGCGGCCTGCACGCCGTCATGCACCACGTCGACTACGCGGCCCTCGGATTCAAGCACCCGGCGGATCTGCTCGGCCAAAAGGGGCTCGTCCTCCACGATCAACAGCCGCATCGGGCGCCCCGCGCTGACGGCCGGCTATTTGTCGCGGCCATGGCCGTTCCCCCCGGCATTCCCGTTGCCGCCCGAATTCCCGTTGCCGCCGGAATTGCCATTGCCGCCCGAGTTGCCATTGCTTCCCGAATTTCCACCCGCGTTCCCGTTCGATTTGGTGCTGCCTGACGCCGCAGCCGCCGTTGTGGTGCCTGTGGTCGCAGCACTCCCCTGGCTGGCCGCCGCATTTACACCGGAGGCCTCAAGCGAGGAGGGCGCCACCAACGCTCCGCTGGCGGCATCGATCACGACGCTGACCACCTGGCCGGAGGGATTTTTCACCAGCACGCGGTAATAAAGGCCAGATCCCTGGAAGGCGCGGATGTCGAGGACCTCGCCCCGCGCCTGGCCTTGCGCGGTTGTCATGGCGCGGCGCGGATCCTCTGCCGCGCCACTGTCGAGCAGCTGGCGCAACGCGGGACGCGAGACTTCGACGAATGCCTCGCCGTGGGAGGGCCAGGCGAGCAGGACGGCAGGCAACAGGGCAAGGGCAAATGGGACTCGCATGGCACTTCGATAGCAGAAGCATGATGAACCGTCGATGAACGGGCTGTTCGCCGTCGGTTCAAACCACTCCGTCTAAGGTCACAGCATCGATTCGCGGCCTGCTGCCGCGAACCGCTCAGAAGCGGCTCAGAAGGAGAATATTCCATGAGACAGAAATTTGCAGGCCTGATGACGGCCTCGTCCATCGCGATCATGTCCCTGGCGGGGCTGACGGCCTCGGTCTTTATCGTCGCACCCGAGGCTGCGCTGGCCAACCCCGGCAACGGCGGCGGTAACGGCAATGGTGGTGGAAATGGCGGCGGCAACGGCGGTGGCAATGGTGGCGGCCATTCTTCGGGCGGCGCCTCGGAGCATTCCGGCGGCGGCAGTTCGGCCGGTACGCACGACAGCAAGGGCAGCAACAGCAGCGCAAGCGGCGCCGCGAGCAAGGGCTCGGTCCATAGCGAGCTGAAGGGCCTGAACTCGGCCCATGCGAGCCTTACCGCGATGCAGAATGCCGCGCCGAACAGCCGGGTGGGCAAGGTTGCGGCCTACCGCAACGCCGCGCTGGCGACGAATGCGCAGGCCGTCGAACTGGCCGCCAGCGTGAAAGCCTACGAGGACTACCTCGGCAGCTATACCGGCCCCTCCGCGGCAGAACTGCAGAACGAGATCGACGCGGCAAATGCCGCCAATGCCTCGCTGCAGGGCGAGATCGATGCGCTGGACCCGACTTCCGCAACCTATGACGCGGACCGCGCCGCCCTGGAAGCGCAGATGACCGATACCACCGCGCTCAATGCCGACCTGCAGCAGGCCCAGACCTACGAGGAGAATCTGGCCGCCCTGCAAGAAGAGGTCGCGGCAAACCAGACCACCTACGACGCAAACCTCGCAACCGAGCAGCAGACGCTCGACACAGCCGCCGGCGGCCGCACCTTGAGCGATGCCGCATTGGCGGAGCTGCGGCGCGAATTGGGCCTTTAGGGAGTTCCCCTCGCCCTGAGTGGCCCGGTCTCGGGGGGCGAAGACACCTTCGTCCCCCATTCGAGATCCTGCAGCCGTAAAGGTAGGGTGATGCCTTCGACTGGGTGCCAGAGAAGCCGTTCCGCATATTACCCGAGCCCGAAGGTGATCTGGCCTCGTGGCGCACAATACTTATAATCAATGTTTTACACCCTGATATGGCTTGACGCCTGTCACGTCCCTTGCGGGCAGGGCGGGCGTCCAACCCGGGCAGTGTCACGCGGGCCAAGGTCACCTCCACGCTTTGGCTTCTGCGCGCTTTCATTTGGAGGTCACTTTTGAAAAGGACCGAGGAAGGGGCGGGCGAGGGGGGTGAAACCTCCTCACCGGCTGCAAGGCGGAGCGGATGTCGTGCTTAACCCCTCTGCGGCGCCATGAGGTGAGGTTGTGAGAAACCTCCACAGCTTCCGATTGCGCGAACGGCGAGGTTGAATTAGCGTCCAGCCATGCGCCATTCGATGACGGTTTTGTTTTGTGTTTGCCTGTCTCTTGCCCCGTTGGGGGTGCCAGCCCAAGTGGCTGGTCCGCAGGCGTTGACGATCGGGCCGTCGGGTGCCGCCTATCTTGATGCGGTGCGCTACCGCGGGGTCGATGCGGATGTCGGCTACTACGATCCGGTGGGCGCCATGCCGCAGCTTGAGGCCCGGCTGGCCCCCCCGCCGCAGGAGGACCCGGCCGGAAAAGATGGCGCGGCCGATGCCTTCTCGACCGGGCGCATCCTGGTCATTCTGCTCGCCCTCGCCATCCTCACTGGTCTGGCGGCCCTGGTTCTGCGCAACGCGGGCAACTTTTCACTGTCCTTGCAGTCTGAAGCCCAAAACCCGGAGCGGCGGCGAAAGCCCGGGCTGGCGGTCTGCAAGGGCTTGGACGGCCCGCCGGCCGATCTGCAGGCGATCCTGGCGACAACGGACCGGCGGCATGCCCTCGTCATGCTGGCGCGCGCCGCACTGGCCCGGACGGTGGCCGCGAACGGGGTGCTCTTGCAGCCAAGCTGGACGATGCGCGACACCCTGAGCCACATTCCCAAGGCGCAGAGCCATCTTGATGCCTTGCGCAATCTGGTGATCGCCGGCGAAAAGGTGCTTTTCGGAAATCGCGATGTGTCGGAGGTGGACTTTCAGGCGCAGGTGGCCGCGATCCGCCCCATTCTGACCGGAACCGTCACATGACGGCGCGTTCTGTCCCGGCTGGCCTGCCGGTCCGGGCAGATTTCCTGATCATTGCGGTCATCGTGGCGATTGGCCTGGCAGCGACCGGATATGTGCTGTCGCAACGTCAGCAGGCGCTACGCAGCTCTCCCGTGGGGATGGATGGTCTGCAACTCTGGCTCACTGCCGAAGGCGGCAACGCACAGGTCTTTTCCGGCGGATGGCTTGTGAACCCCAGCACCATCGGGCTTCTGGTGGTGCCTTTGCATGACACCGACCTCGATCACGCGCTGGAACCTGCCCGCACCAAGGAGCAGCTTCTGTTCCAGCAGGATGAAAACGACCTCGACTGGGACACGCTTCTGGGCAAGCTGGGTGAGGTGCCCTCCATGATCGTGCTTCCGAAGTGGCGCAGCGGCATGCGGCTGACCGGCATTGCCCATCCGGCGCTTCTGGTCGATGAGGCGCGGGTCAACGCCCTCCTTCACCATCTGACCCGCCTGCCGAGGATCCGGCTTCACCGGAGCCAGGACGCTTTCACGGCGCTGCCTTACCGCGACAAAGCAGGGGCGGAGCTGAAGACCGACCTCTACGCCGCCCAGCTTTTCGATGCCGGTGGCTGCGATCCGATCATCGGGTCGGGGCAGCAGACCCTGCTTGCCTCGTGCCTCGTGCCCGCAGTGCACAAACAGGTCCTGATCCTGTCCGACCCCGATCTTCTGAACAATCATGGCTTGAGGCTGGGCCAGAACGCGACCATCGCGCGCGACGTTCTGGGCTCACTTGCGGGCGAGGGCAGCGTATTCATCGACTACAGCCGTGACAACTGGATTGCGGAGCCTGACGAACCGATCCAGCGCGACCGCACCTGGGCCGATCTGCTGCGGTTCTTCCAGCCGCCGTTCCGCGCCCTGTGGCTCGGCGCGGGGTTCCTGCTTGCCCTGGTGCTGTGGCGATCCGTTTTGCGTGCCGGCCCGGTGAGGCCCGCTCCGGGCGCGGAATTGGGCAAGCTGCAGGCGATCCAGGCCCGGGCGCGCCTGATGCGGCTGACCGGTCAGGATGGCGCCATGATCGGCGATTATGCGACGGCGCGGATTGCGGCCACGGCGGCCCGGCTGGTGGGCCCGGGTCACGCGCGCCAGATCGGTGAGGAACGCGCCTTCCTGCGCTTTGTCGCCCGCCGCCGGGCTGATCTTTCCGTCCGACTGGAAGGGGTGTTGACCCGGTTGCACGGTCTGCCCCGTCGCGTTCCCGCGACGGTGGCGATTGCCCATGTCGACGAGCTTGAACAGATACTGGAGTTGATTGCCAATGACACTTGATACCCTGCGCGAGCGTGCCGATGCGCTGCGCGCCGAAATCGGCCGCACCGTCCTTGGTCAGGAGGACGCGGTCGATCTGCTGCTGGTCGCACTTTTCGCGCGCGGCCATGTCCTGCTCGAGGGGCCGCCCGGCACGGCGAAGACGCTGCTCGCCCGCAGTTTCGCCGCCGCTTTGGCGCTGGATTTCGGACGGGTGCAGTTTACGCCCGATCTGATGCCGGGCGACATCCTTGGCACTTCGATCTTCAACTTCCAGACCAACGCCTTCGTCTTGACCAAGGGGCCGGTGTTCAGTCAGGTCCTGTTGGCCGACGAGATCAACCGCGCCCCGCCCAAGACCCAGGCGGCCCTGCTGCAGGCCATGAACGAACGCACTGTCAGCATCGACGGCATGGACCACTCGCTTGGCAGCGATTTCATCGTCATCGCAACCCAGAACCCCATCGAACAACAGGGCACCTATCCGCTGCCCGAGGCGCAACTCGACCGCTTTCTCTTCAAGCTGGGTATCGAATTTCCGCCCGAGGACATTGAGATGGCGATCCTCAAGCAGCACGCCGCCCAGCCGATCGAGGCGGGACTGGAGACTGCCGGGCTTGCCAAGGTGCTTGACGCGGCGGCTTTGGCGGAGTCGCGTGCGCTCATCGACGGGATCATCCTGAAGGATGACATCCTGGCCTATATCCTGCGGCTTGTCCGCGCGACCCGGGCCAATCCCGAGATTTCGCATGGCGCTTCGACCCGTGCGGCCGATGCGGTGGCGCGGGCGGCGCGCGCGCTGGCGGCACTCAGCGGGCGCGACTACGCCATCCCCGACGACGTGAAACGCCTGTTCGTGCCCGCATTGCGCCACCGGATCGTGCTGGGTCCAGCCGCCGAGATCGAGGGGCGGGACTCGATTCAGGTTCTGGAAAACATCCTCAACCAGATCGAGGCCCCGCGCTGATCCGTCCGGCCCCCAAGCTTCTGAAGGCGGCGGGTGCCGCCCTTGTAGCATCCGTTGCGGCGGGGCTGCTGGGCGGCACTGCGCGGGATCTGGCGCTCGCCCCCTGGGCCGTTCTGGCCGGGATTGCGCTGATCGACCTCGCCCTGTCGCTGACCCGGCGCAAGGCCGTGGTCCTGACCGCACCCCCTGAGGTCTTCGTCGGCGAGACCGTCCCCCTGCGTTTGACCGTAACGCCGGCCCCCGCAGGTTTGACGGCAAGGCTGGACTGGCCCGAAGGACTGTCGGGACCAGGGCAAGGCGCCTTCCTGGACAGCACGGCGACGATCCCGTGCCGGGCGGTCAGACGCGGTGTCTGGACCCTGACCCGCCTTTGGCTGATCTGGCCCTCGCGGCTGAAGTTTTTCGAGTTCACGCCCCGCCTGTCCGTGGCGCTGGAAGTGCGGGTCGTGCCCAACGTCCGGCCGGTGCAATCCGGACAGATCACCAGCACCGTCCTGTCCACGCTCTATGGCGTGAAGGAAAACCGCGCCATCGGGGAGGGGTCCGAGTTTCACCAGCTTCGCGATTTCGTCCGCGGCATGGACGTCAAGACGATCGACTGGAAACGGTCGGCACGCCGCCGCTCGCTTCTGGCCCGGGAGCTGCAGGCCGAACGCAACCACCATGTCGTCCTGGCACTCGACACCGGATATCTGATGCGCGAGGACATCGCGGGCGTGGCCAAGATCGACCACGCCATCACGGCGGCGCTTGCCACTGCCTGGGCTGCGGCGATCGGCGGAGATTTGGTCGGCTACTTTGCCTATGACGCGCGTCCGCGCGCTTTCGCGGCCCCACAGCCCGGCCGCATCGCCTTTCCGCGCCTGCGCAGCTGGAGTGCGAGCCTGTCCCTGACGGGACGCGAGACCAACCACACCCTGGCCTTGACCGAGTTGAACGCCCGCACGCCGAAACGCAGCCTGATCATCATCTTTACCGATTTCGTCGACACCACCTCGGCCGAATTGATGATCGAGAACATCGGCATTCTGGCGCGGCGGCATCTCGTGGTTTTCGTCACGATCCGCGATCCCGATCTGGAAAGCATCGTCGACCGCGCGGCTGGTGATCTGAACGATGTGGCCACTCTTGTCGCGACCAACCAATGGGTGCAGGACCGCCGCCGCGCGCTGGAGCGTCTGGTCCGACTGGGCGTGACCATCGTGGACGCAGCGCCCAAAACGGTGACGGCAAAGCTGGTCTCGACCTATCTCGAGATCAAGTCGAAGGATTTGATCTGATGGAGCAGACCCATCTTCTGCGCTCTGCCCGGTTCCGCGCCGAACGCGAGGCGGACTGGCAATTGCTGGAAACCCTGGTCGCGCAGGCCGAGCGGCGCGGGCTGCACCGGATGGATTTCGCGGCCGCCCGCGATCTTGCGGCCAGCTACCGCCGCGCCACCAGTTCGCTGGCCATCGCGCGGGAAATCTCGCTCGACCGCGCCCTTCTGGATTATCTGGAAGCCCTGACCGCGCGCGCCTACCTGTGCGTCTATGCCCCGCAAGAGCGGCTGGGCGGTCTGGTACGCCGGTTCTTCACCGCTTCGGCGCCGCAGGCGGTCCGGCGGTCCTGGATCTTCATCGCGATCGGATTTCTGTGCCTGGCGCTCGGCGCCCTGACCGGCTTTCTGCTGTTCGCCGAGAATGAAGCGTGGTTTTTCGTCTTCATGCCGTCCGAGTTCGTCGCCGGTCGCACACCCGGGGCATCCACCAGCTACTTGCGTTCGGTCATCTACGACGGCAATCCCGAACATTCCGGTCTTGGCGCTTTGGCGACATTCCTCTTTTCGCACAACACGCGCATCGCGATCTTCATCTTCGGGCTCGGTGTGTTCCTGTGCGCCCCGGCCATCGTCCTGACCTTCTACAACGGCCTGGGCGTTGGCGCGATGATGGCGCTGCACGTCAACCGCGGGCTGGGGTGGGACATGGGGGGATGGCTGTCCATCCATGGCGTGACGGAGTTTTCCGCCATCTGCATCGCCTGCGGTGGTGGCATTAAACTGGGCGCAGCGATCCTGTTTCCGGGCCCGCTGAGCCGAAGCGAGGCCCTGCGGCTGGCCGGGCGCGACGCGGTGAAACTGGCGCTGGTGGCTTCGGTCATGCTGATCGTGGCCGCCCTGCTGGAGGGCTACCTGCGTCAGATGGTGCAGGACATGCACGCGCGCTACGCCATCGGTTGGGGGATAGGGCTTTTGTGGCTGGCTTGGCTGGTCTTGGCCGGACGGGAGCGCACATGAGGATCTTTCGCCGCCGCAAGGACCGCCCCTCGCCAGACACGATCCTTGCGCCCGAGGGCGTCCTGCTGACGCTGCGGGTCGCGGGCCTCGGCGTGCGGCTGGCCGCGCAGATCACGGACGTGCTCATCACGGTCACGGCCTCCGGCTGCATCCTGATCCTGCTCGGCCTTTTGCGGCTGACCGAGCCACAGACCCTTTTCGGCATCGGCGCGATGCTGTTCTTCCTGACCCGCGTCCCCTATTATGTCATCACGGAACTGGTCTGGAACGGTCAGACACTCGGCAAACGCCTGATGAAGATCAAGGTCGTCTCGCATGATGGCCGCTCCTTGAGCACACATGCCATCGTGCTGCGCAACCTGATGAAAGAGGCGGAGATCTTTCTGCCGGGCACCCTGCTTCTGACCCTTGATGCGGCCTCACCGACATCCTCGCTTATCGCCTTTTCCTGGGTGGTGATGGCGTTCCTGATCCCGCTTTTCAACAGGCACCGCCAACGGCTGGGGGATCTGCTGGCCGGAACCCACGTCATTCACCTTCCGCAACCGGTGCTGCTGAAAGACCTCGCAAGCCAGACGCCGCAGATGGTGCGGGATGGGCGCAAACTGACCTTCCTCGCCTACCAACTGGACCACTACGGCGCCTTCGAACTGCAGACGCTGGAGGGGCTTCTGCGCGTTGAGGATCAGGAAATGTCGCCTGTGGCCTATGCGAACCACCGCAAGATCCAGGCCGAAATCATCGAGAAGATCCGCCGCAAGATCGGTTACGCGGATCCGGTCCTGCCCGAGGATCACACCGATTTCCTGAAGGCATTTTACACCGCGCAGCGCGCCCATCTGGAGCAACGCCAGCTTTTTGGCGACCGTCGTGCCGACAAGCACCACGCCGGGACGGACGCCCCAACGTGAGCAATTTGCAACATCTATCGCTCAGGTTGTCGCGCGGCTTGAAGTCAAACGCGCGTTGGAGTCTTCTGGCCTGAGACAATCGTGAAGCCCGATGGCGTCCGGTACATTTGGCAAGCGTTGGCTGGCAACTCACCATATTGATCGCGAGGGTTCTTTATGACTGTTTCCCCCACCCTGCAGACGGGCGCGCCGCTGGGCGTCGGTTCCATCGTCGGCGAAAGTTTTACGATCCTGATGCGGCATATTCTATCGGTCCTGCTTTTGGCAGTCGTCCCGACGCTGCTAGGTTTTTTGGTCTCCGCTGCCTTGCTCGGCTGGGGCGCCTCCCTGGGCATTGACAAAAAGCCACTTGTCGAACCGGCAGATTTCGTTCCCACGGTGCTGTCGATCATTTTTCAGGTGGTGGCCAATGGTCTGACCACGGCGCTGATTGTGCAGCTGGCCTACGATGCCAAGCTGCAACGTCCCCTGAAACTCGGCCGTTACGTCGGTCCTGCCGTGCGGGCCGCTGTGCCGATCGCGATACTGGGGGTGGTTTCGACCTTGATCATGGGCATCGGGCTGGCCGCGCTGGTTGTTCCGGGCCTTTGGGCTTACGCGGTGTTCTCGATGATGCCGGCGGCCGTGGTGATTGAAAAGGTCGGCTTCGGGGGGCTTGGCCGCAGCGCGTCCCTGACCAAGGAGTACCGCTGGCCGATCCTCGGGACCTTTGTGGTGATCTTTATCGTCATCGTGGGCATCAATCTGGTCTCGAACCTGTTGATCCGTTTGCTGGTCGGCGGCCTGGCAGGCGGCGCTGCCGGCATGGTGATCGGCGGGCTGGCCCTCACGATGACCACCGCCCTTGGATATGGCCTCAGCTCCGTCGCCGTCGCACTGATCTACGCACGCTTGCGCGAGATCAAGGAAGGCACGAGCGTGCGCGACATCGCCGCGGTCTTCGACTGATCCGCATGCAACCGCCCGGTGGCCCCGCTCGGGCCGCCGGGCCATGCGCCCCTTCCACTCTGACGGGGCCGGCATTGAGGCGGCTGTTCTCCACCCCGGTAGGCTCGCTCACGCTGGATAAAAGGTGGCTACAAGGTCAAATCAGGCCATGATCGCGGCAGGTCCCACGATCTGAATATTCAGCCCCGCGCCTGGGAACCGAAAGTCTTGATTGGGCGTTAAGGCGGCGCCAAAATTGAGCGGCTTGGTTTTCGCAGTCGACGTGTCGCGGTTTCCGCGGTGGGACTGCTGGGATTGCATACGGAAGCATCGGGATGGGGGTGCCATGTGGGCTGGTTTGCTTGACAGGTTGCTGCGCGATCTGGTGGGGGAGGGCAGCCTGACCCTTGCCACGCCCGACGGCAGGACCCGACGTTACGGAGATGGTCCCGCGCCCGAAGTGGTCCTGCGCATCACCGATCCGGCGCTGCTGCGACAGCTTGTGCTGCAACCGGACCTGGCCCTGGGCGAGGGCTACATGAACGGCACCCTCCTCGTCGAGGGCGACGACCTGCACAGCATGTTCGCGCTTCTGCTCGCCAATGTCAGGCGGGCGCCGAGCAACTGGCGCAACCGCCTTCTGTCGGTCAGCGCCTTGTTTCGCCGGGTGGCGCAGTTCAACCCGATGGGCCGGGCGCGTGCCAACGTGGCGCATCACTACGATCTTTCGGGTGAGCTCTATGACCTGTTCCTCGACGCGGACCGCCAGTATTCCTGCGCCTACTTCCGCACCCCCGGCATGACCCTGGAAGCGGCGCAGCGCGCGAAGAAAGAGCATATCGCCCACAAGCTGCTGTTGCAGCCGGGGATGACCGTGCTGGACATCGGATGCGGCTGGGGCGGGCTGGCGCTGACCCTGGCGCAGGACTACGGCGCCCGGGTCCTCGGTGTCACGCTCAGCGTCGAACAGCACAAGATCGCCTGCGAGCGGGCCGCCCGCGCCGGGCTGTCGGATCGGGTGGAGTTTCGCCTGGCCGATTACCGCACCGTGACCGGGACTTTTGACCGCATCGTCTCGGTCGGCATGTTCGAACATGTCGGCATCCCGCATTACGGCGAGTATTTCCGCAACGTCCACGACCGGCTGGCCCCGGAAGGCGTGGCCTTGATCCACTACATCGGGCGGATCGACCGGCCCGGCGCGACCAGCCCCTGGATCACCAAATACATCTTCCCCGGTGGCTATTGCCCGGCCCTGTCCGAGGTGATGCCCGCCATCGAGAAACAGGCGCTGTACAATACCGATATCGAGGTCTGGCGCCTGCACTATGCCGAGACGCTGCGTCATTGGCAGGAGCGTTTCATGGCCAATATCGACAGGGCCCGCGCGCTTTACGATGACCGCTTCTGCCGGATGTGGCGCTATTATCTGGTGGCCTCAGAGCAGACCTTCCGCCACTTTAACCAATGCGTCTTCCAGATCCAGCTTGCGCACAAGCAGGAAGTCGTCCCCCTCACGCGCGACTATCTCTACCCGTCCTCGCCCTGCGCCACGCAGGAAGACCGCGCGCTCGCCGCCGAATAGCGGCCTGTGCCGAGGCCACTTTGAGACATTGCGGCATTCCGGGGGGCGTTGATCATACGCCACACCGGGCCTGAAAGGGGCCGCAAATTCGGGGTCAACGGGTTCTGACCCTCGGTGCAGGACGGGGTCAGTAGGAAGCCACCAGATAGGCGATGATCGCTTTTGCATCCGCCTCGGATATCGGCGCGCCATAGACCTTGATCATCTTGGTGACTTCGCCGGTCCAGAACTTTTCGCCCATATGTGGCGGCTGATAGTTGATGTAGTCGGTCGAGTGGCAGGTGGCGCAATTGGCCTCTGCCACATCGACCCCCGGCCCGGGCTGAAAGGTCGCGGTCTCATCGGGCAGGGTGTAAGTGACGGGGCTGGCCAGGCCGGAGAGGGGCAGGACCGCCAAGATGAAGGCGCCGGCACTGCGTGACATTCGGTTCATGCTGACCTCCTCAGGCGACGGTGATCCTGGTGGTTTCGACGCAATTGCGCGCATAGCCCGACGGGTTCCACAGCGGCTCCATCGGTTGGCTCTGCCCGATCCTGTTGACGGCGCGCACCTTGATGGCACTGTCACCCTTGGCAACCGTCACCACGGCAGTCCAGGCGCGGAAGGCGTATTTTCCCAGATCATCGCCGAGTTTCGCGCCCGTCCACGTCGCACCGCCATCGGTGGACAGGTCGACGTCGGTGATGCCGTAGCCACCGTCAAAGGCTATGCCACGCAAGGTCAGCGGTCCCGGCGTCACCTTTGCACCATCCCGAACATTGGTGATGAAGGACCGGACGCCGAACCGGTTGATCGGAACCGAGGACAGAACCGTCTCTCCCGGCTCCACGCAGGCGCAGGCATTGTCGGGGATGCGGTAGGCCTTGGTCATCCAGAAGGAATCCAGCGCCTCATCCAGCACGGTGATCTTGCTGAGGTGCTTGACCCAATAGGTGCCGAAATAGCCCGGCACGACCAGCCGGACCGGAAAGCCGTTCAGCCAGGGCAAGTCCTCGCCGTTCATGTGCCACGCGATCATCACCTCGCCGTCGCGGGCATGGCCGATGTCGAGCGACTTGATGAAATCGGGGGTGTCGTCCAGCACCGGGCCGTCAAGCCCTTCGAAAGCCACGAATTTTGCCGTATCGCCCACGCCCGCCCTGTCGAGCAGGGTTTTGAGGGGGACCCCCTTCCAGATCGCACACCCCATCAGGCCATTGCCCGCCTGACCCCCGCCGTCGCGCGGGACGGCGAAGCCGCGGCTGTTGCCTGAGCATTGGTGAACAGCCGCAAGCTCGACCGCGTCCAGCGCCTTCAGCTCTGCCAGACTGATCCTGAAAGGCGCCGTGACGCTGCCGCCGATCTCGATCTGGTAGGTGGCAGGGTCAATCTCCGTCGGGATCCCGGCCAGATGGTAGCGCACAAAGAAGGCGTCGTTCGGGGTGAAAAGGCTTTCATCGAAGACCGCGAACGGGGTTTCAAGCTGGGGCGGCCGGGCGGACAGCTCCAGCATCGGCCGCTTGCCGGGATAGGCCACGAGATCGCGGTCGCCGTTGGCGAAGGGTAGCGATGCCGTCTCGGCCAGGGCCGAGGGCCAGGGCCGCACCCCCCGCGGTCATTAGCACGTGCCGTCTGGTCGTCATGTTACCCTCGCTGGTTGATCCTGCTGCGCCGCGCCGTGCCGGACGGCGCCCGCGCGCTCACTTCGTTTGCCGCGCGTTGTGGATGTGAAGAAAGGCTTTGTCGGGCACGAATCCCGCCCGGTTTGGCATCTGGACCTTCGGAAGGCTGGTCCGGTCCAGCACGTCATCCGGGCCGACAATGCCATTCAGGCTCAGGATATAGGCGGAAACCGCATAGACCTCGTCGTCGCTCAGCGTTCCGGGTGCGCTGTAGGGCATGGCGCGGCGCACATAGTCGAAAAGGGTGGTGGCATAGGGCCAGTAGCTTCCCACCGTCTTGACCGGCTTGTCCGATGCGAGCGTGCCGATGCCGCCAAAGAGCCGCCCGCCGATGCCGCCCTCGCCCTTGTCGCCGTGGCAGGCTGCGCAGGTGTCCGCGAAGACCTGTTCCCCGCGTTTTGCGGTGCCGCTGCCCATCGGCAGGCCGGTTCCGTCGGGCAAGACGTCGATATCCCAGAGCGCCACTTCAGCCGCTGTCGCGGGACGCCCGAACTCCTCGGCCCGCGCGCCGGTGCCAAGGCCGAGGCCAAGGGCCACCAAGCTTGTCCCGCAGATCCTAAGCCAGAACATTGCGCACGTTTCCTTCTGCATCGATGGCCCAGGTCTGCTGGGCATTGAAATGGAAAAGCGCGTTGGTGCCTGTTTTCGCGATGAAATCGGCGCGGTTGGGCTGGAGGTTTCCCGCCTCATCGGTGGCGCGGCTCACGATTTTCGTGGGCGCCCCGTCCCATTGCCACCCGGTCTGAAACCGGGTCTGCGCCTTGGGAAGGGCTGCGGGGCCGATATCGGCATCCCGCCATGTGGCCCCGCCATCGGTGCTGATTTCCACCCGGACGATCCGCCCAAACCCGCTCCATGCCAGACCGGTGAGCCGGTTGTGGCCCTTCCTGATCTGCATCATGCCGGAAGGCGAGGTGATGACCGAATTCACCTCCTGACGCAGCTGAAACTGGCGTGCATGGCCATCGGCCTGAAGCTGGGTGTACCGCGCCGTTTCCCATCGGGTCATGAAGGGCTGGTTGCCGAATTTCAGGCGCCGCAACCACTTGATGTTCAGGGTGCCCTCAAAGCCCGGCAGAAACAGCCGCAGTGGAAACCCATGCGCTGGGCGCAGGGCTTCGCCGTTCTGGCCATAGGCCAGCATGCCTTCCGCGATGATCTCATCCGTCAGGGGAATGCTGCGGGCCACGGCCGCGCCATCCCCGCCTTCGGCCAGCATCCAGGTTGATGCGGGGTCAACCCCGACGTGATCAATCAGGAAGGCCAGCGGGACCCCGGTCCATTCATGCGTGCTGATCAGGCCATGCGTGTTCTGCACCGTCAGATCGGGCGCCGCCGCTTTCCAGTTCTCCCAGCCGTTGCCCGTGCATTCCAGAAAGGCCACGCGCGACACCGACGGCATCGCACGGATGTCGTCCATGTCAAGCACGATGGCCTTCCGGACCATGCCGTGGACCAAGACGCGATGGACGGCAGGATCAATGTCCGGCACGCCGGCATGGCTGCGTTCGTAATGCAGGTCTGAGGGCGTGATCGTCCCGACCAGTTTTTGCAGCGGGGTTTTGGAATTGATCGCCTCTTCCGGGTCGACGTTGCTGTGGCCCGGCGAGGATTCGAGGACCCTCCCGATGTCAACGAACTCCGACCTTGCGCTGGTGGCCGACAGCGGGGCGCCGGGCCCGCGCGCCGGAACATCGGCAAGGCTGTCCGCCATCGCCCTGCTGGCGAGGGAAGCAACCGCGACACCCCCCGTACCTGCGGCAAGAAAGTGTCGCCGCGTCAGGGTTTCGGGTCGTGTGACGGAGGGGGCGATCGGATCGGTGGGCGTCGTCACATCAATTCTCCAGTCTGGGCGAAGGGCCTGGGCATGATCTTCCGGGCAGGTCCCGACATGACAATCGGTCCCGGTCGGATCGCGTCACGCGAGGGCGTCAGACCAGCCTCCCCATCTGCGGTGTCTTGGCGAGGCCCGGGGTCAGGATAGGTTTGGCCCCTGAAATGCGCGAATGAAACGGTGTGAGTTGATGTTGAAAACCGTGCCGCTCACCCGATCTCGCCCGCTTTCACCAGGTCTCCTTGGCGAGGTCCGCGGCAGTGGCTTATGAAAGGTTCAGGACTTATCGGAGACCGCGAAAATGGAGCGCCACATCGTCGGGCCGGGTTGGATCTGCCGCTTCGGCAGCTATCGCGGAACAGGGATGCGCGGGGCTGCAAGCCTCCCCTTCGTCATGCACGCGCCGATGTTGCGGCACTACGTTCCGCAAGCGGATCGGGCCGGTTTTGACCGGAAGGGTCAACCGATCGGCCGCAGGACGGCGTGAAACCTGCGGATGCCTCGATTTGAGACCGGGCCTGCCTGTCCCCTCCCCGTGACAGACCGGGACCTGCGCCACGCGGTTGATCTGTTCCCGCGTGGCGCTTTTTGGCGCCCTCCAGTGCCGAAAGGAGCGTGCGATGCATCCCATGCGCATGCGGTCAATGCGACCGGAGATGGTCCGGGCGCCAATTCCTGAAAGGGCTTTTTCCCATGACAGTATCCGACTTGCCGGCAACCCAGACCGCTGCGCGGACGGCGCGCGACATCATCGGCCCGTCGCCGCTGGTGGCGATCCAGAACGAACCGCCGGCGAAGCTGATCGTTGATCCGCCGCTTGCGGGCCCCCTGGCGCAGGGAAGGGTGTTCATCCAGTACCGGACAGAGAACCTGCGCGTGGTGCCGGTGTTCGGCCCGGGTGCCATGGATGTGTCGCCCCGGATCGGTCATGTCCACATCACGGTGGATGATCTGCCCTGGCATTTTGTCGATGCGACGGGCCAGACGATCATCGTGGTCGGCCTGACCTCCGGCCCTCACAAAGTCCTGGTCGAGCTGGCCGATCCCACGCATCACGTGATCGACCGGCAGATCGTGAGCTTTGACGTGCCCTAGCCGGGATTGCCCGGCGAGGCGCATCGGCCTTCCCCCGAAAAGGCCTCGGCCCGGACCCCAGGAGGCCGGGCCGTTCTGCCGTCCTCCCCGCGACGGGCGCAAATGCGGCGAAGGGCAGGGCGTGTCCTGCACTTCGCCGCGGCTTACCCGGCGAGCCGGCGCAGTTCCCCCGTCACAATGCCGAAGACGGTGCGCGCCGCCAGCCCCGCAACCGCGACCGAGGCGAGCGCCAGGAGGGCCAGGGCGATGCCCTCGCTTACCATCCCCGGCCGAGCGCCGGCAAAGCGGAAGGCCATCACGGCGGCAGAGGCGAGGGGAAAGCTGACCGCCCACCACGCCAGGTGGAACGGACAGCACAGCATCGCATGCCTCAGCCGCCCCAGAAGAACCACCAGCATGAAAAGCGACAGGCCGTAAAGTGCGCCGGCGAACTCATCCACGCCGCCCATCACCGAAGCGTAGGTCAGAAACCCGACGGCAAAGGGCGCCAGCAAGATCATCAGCGTCGGCTGCATTCCGGCAGGCAAGGGCGGCTGGAACAGAACGCGCGAAAAGACCATGGCGAACAGGGGGATGGCAAAAAACATGCCGATCGCCAGACAGGTCAGCATCAGCGCATGCATCGGCGGCAGCCCGATATAGGGCACCGCCAAGGGCACATCCAGCAGCCCCACCACGGGCACCAGCCAACTGGGCGCCGCATGCTCCATCTGCTGACGGTTGCCCATCCAGCGGTCGACCACGCTCCAGGCAAAGACCAACATGGCCCCCGCGCCAGCGATCCACATGCCCTGTGCCAGCAGGGGCGCGTAGGGCATCAGCACGATTGGCAGCAAAAGCAGGCTGATCAGCAATGTGCCGAACAGGGGGCCCGCAACCGGATGGCGAAACTCGGCCCGGACGGCATCGGGAGCGGAGACAGCCTTCACGCCATAGGCCAGAGCCAGAACCACGAAAACGACGATGGCCGCGATGCCGATCCAGTCGGCCGGCGCGGTGGTCATGCCAAAAGTCTTCGAAGCACCGCGCCAGGCCACGCTGAGCCCGGTCAGCCCCATGACGGAGCCGAACAGCGATACCGGAAGATAATCAAGACGCCGCCGCGTGATCTGCGGCTGCGCCTCCCCCGCCGGCGGTGCGGTTTTGGGATCCGCCCGAACGGGGCGATCCGTCGCATCGGTCACATCCATGATTGCCTCCGTTCGGGCAAGGGGGCGCACCGCAGATCCGGACCGCGTGCCCGGCCCGGCCAACCTGTCGCCGCATGTCGGACCCCGGCCCCTGCCGCGGCGCGAGAATGCGCCCGCCAGCGGTGGGGCGTGGTCTTTTCGACCTGGCGGAAGACTTTGGAAAAATGCGCCTGATCGCAAAAACCACAGGACACGGCCACCTGCGCCAGAGGGTCTTCGGTGCTGCTCATCAGGTGCTTGGCATGGGCCACCCGCCGGGCCAGCACATAGGCGTGCGGCGCGTGGCCGAAGCTTCTGCGAAACGCCCGTGCAAAATGGCTGACGCTCAGCCGCACCTCGGCGGCAAGTTCGCGGTTGCTGATCGCTTCGCCGATCCTTGCCGCAATGACCGCTTGCACGCGGCGCATCTGCCATGGGGACTGGCCGGTGCTCAGCCGGGCAGGGTTGGCCTCGCGCAGGATGCCCGCGCTGCCCGGGCAACGGCTCGTGGTGTGCGGGTCAGCCGGAAGCAGATCGCCGGCTTGGATCATCATTCCAGCCAGGGTCGCGAAAAGACCTCGCGCGGCCTGGGCATTCGGCTGCAATCTTGCAGGCTGCATCGTCATCGGAAAACCCCTTGTCCGTTGTGGGAAATGCGGTCCGCTGCCATCCGGACCCTTCGGCACGGCCGAGGGAGGGCCTCGCCTGCCGCGAATATCTCAAGGCTAGGGTCAAGCTTGCCCTGACGCGAAGGAGATGGGCTTAGACGCGATGAGTTGTCGTGAGATGGCGTGTGCCGGGTTCGGCCGCCGGCCGTGGCCCGTGCGCTCCGTGGCCTGTCTTGCGGTCACGCGCCGTCGTCAAAGGCATCGGTGGCCCACAGGTATCCCACGATCATGCCCTTCGTTACTCTGAGAGCGAGCAGCGTCAGCAACGTGAAGGAAACCGCCACCCAGCCCGCCATGTGCAGCGGGTCGGGCCGGAACCGCACATAGGCGATGCCCATCACGGGGATCAGCAACAACCCCAGCACGGTCATCGTGGCGAAGGCCGGGCCGTCCGCCGCCCGATAGCGCCCCAGCGGGGCTGCGCAAACCAGACACTGTGGCATGATGCTCAGATAGCCGGAGAACATCTTGCCGCGTCCGCAGTTCGGGCAGCGCCCGATCAGGCCGCGTCGCATCGCGCGGCCCACGGCGGGATGATGATTGGGCATCGGCAGACCTCCAGGTGAAAGCGGCGGCGCCAGATCCGAAGGCCGGCGCCCAGGACGGCAAGCGTATCATCTTTGGGCCTCGTGGTCCGATTGACCTATGCCGGCCCGCAGGGAGGGAACCGCCGCCGGGCGCTCTCCACCTCCGCCTTGTCCTGAGACCGGCCTGCAAGATTGAATTTGGCGCCCGAGGGCAGGACGGTCTGCCCCCGGCTCCCCTGGCGGAGGCGCGTCAGATCTGCGCCGTGCCGCCGTCGACAAAAAGCTCGCTGCCGGTGACATAGCTGCTCTCATCCGAAGCAAGAAACAGCGCGGCATGGGCGATCTCGCTTGCCTCCGCCAGCCGTCCAAGCGGCGTCGTCATCTCGACATAGGACATCATCTTCTGGTGGTCGTCGTCGTTGGTGGCCAGACCATGCCAGCCGGGGGTCGAGGTATTGCCCGGCACCAGCACGTTGATCCGGATCTTTCTGGGCCCGAGGTCAAGAATCCAGTTGCGGGCGAAACTGCGGATGGCCGCCTTGGTGGCGCTGTAGATGCTGAAGGCCGGCGTCCCGGTCGAGGCTGCGGTCGACCCGGTCAGGATGATCGAGCCGCCATCCTTCATCAGCGGCAGCGCCTTCTGCACGGTGAACACGGTGCCCTTGACGTTGGTCGAGAAGGTCTTGTCGAAATGCTCTTCGGTGATCGCCCCAAGGGCTGCGAACTCGCCGCCGCCAGCATTGGCAAAGAGAATGTCAATGTGGCCGGCTTCGTCCCTGACGATCCCGAACAGGTGATCAAGCTGGCCCGACACCGAGATGTCGGTCTGCACGCCGCGCGCCTGACCGCCAACCTGCTGGACCGCCGCGTCCAGTTCGGCCTTCCGGCGCGCGGTCATGAAGACCCGCGCGCCCTCGGCTGCAAAAAGCTTTGCGGTGGCGAGGCCGATTCCGCTGTTGGCGCCCGTCACGACGGCGACCTTGCCCTCTAACCTGCCCATGGTTCATCTCCTTTTGTGCTGATCTCGCTGCGCGAACGGCGGTGCAATGCAGGATCACGGGCACTGCACGGCCGCCGATGCGATGCGACCACGATAGCCGGCGCCCGCAGGCCCACCCACCAAGTTGTCCTGAGGTGGGGTGAGAAGATGTGAGGCGCGAAGAGGGGCGGAAGGTGCAGAGAAAAAGTCGCGTCTTCCCCCAAGACCCCTGGTGAGAGAAAGGCCCGCCCCCGGGTCCGCTTTGCGCACCGCGGCCCATTCCCACAGATCCGGGTTGGGGGAGCTTGCGACCGGGACGCGGCCGCGCGAACCAGATTGCAACACCCGTCTGGGTGCGCAGAACCCGCCCAAGGTTTGGCGCGCGCAAGTCACGGGTCAAGAGAGATGCGATCGACAATGCGCCCGCCGGGCCGGGGCTATGCCGGTGATCTTCTGCGGCCCGCCCATCAGGACCGGTCCATGCTGCCATCGCCGCATTAACATCTCTTAACAACTCGTGACTCACACTTTGCTTTCGGAAGAGGGACAAAGGGGCCAGAACATCTCACCCCATTGAACCGTTCGATCGGTGAAGCGGCAATCGCGGCGGCGCTCTGCCCATTCGACTCTGTTGGAGGATTGAACATGCTCAGACCAGGCCAGTTTCCCCTAAACACCGGTATCCCGTCGCTTGAGGACGCGTCCTGGCCGGGGATGCAGGAGGTTCTTCCTCACGGCGTCCTCGCGTTCCGGGATTTCCAGGTGTGGCCGAAATCCCGGCTTCTGCTGCAATCGGGAGAGGTCGTCCCTGTGGGCAGCCGTGCCTTTGATCTGCTCGTCGTGCTGCTGGAAGGGCGCGGCTCGGTCATCCCCAAGGCCGAGCTGTTGAAACGGGTGTGGCCATCGACCACGGTGGATGAATGCAACCTCCGGTTCCAGATCGCCACGCTGCGCAATGTGCTGGGCGCCGACCGGGACCTCATCATCAGCGTTCCAGGTCGTGGCTACTTCTTTGCCTGCGACCCGGAGTCCGAAGCGCCACCGGCATCGGCGCCCGCGACGTCAGACTTCTGGGGCGAACTTTCCGGACCTCTCGGCAAGCCGCATGGCCTTGACGACGGTCTGCGAAACCGACTGCGGGCCGGCGTGATCGGCACCGGTGGGCGTGACGATCACGTGGTCGACCTTTTCATGCGTTTTGCCCAGCAGCTTGTGGAAGCCTATGGCTCGATTGAAACCGCGAAAGAGGTCCTCTCCTCCGCACACGGCTGAGGCGAAATGGCCCGGGTCCGGGCTCTGCCCTCGGCTGCCTTCAAAGGCAGGTGATGACCCCGGAGACGAGGGCGTTCCGGGCCGTCAGGCTGTGGCGGTATTCCCCAGAATCTCCCCGGCGGCGATCAGGACCTTGGTCTCGAATCCTTCCGTGAAGCGGTCATGCACCGGTCTCAGAACAGCCCGACTTTCGGCCACCCGGTTCTGGCGCTGCAAGAAGCCGGCCAAGGCCAGGGCAGTGTCCATTTCACGGGTGAGCGAGGTCTGCTCGCGGGCTGCGTCCAGCGAAACATGCAGGATGCGCTCGATCTCTGCCGCGTCCGGGTCCGGCATGGAGATCAGGATGTTTGCCTTGCACAGCAGGTATTCCGCGCGAAAACCGGTTCTGGGATAGGTGGCCTCATATACCAGCGCCTGCGCGATGATCTGCAGCGCTTCGGCCTGCCGGTCCATTCTGACCAGCCCTTCACAGAGCGGCACAAACAGGATGAAACGCCCCGGCGACCCTGCCGGGACCTGGTCGAAGTGGCCCTGCAACGTGGCAACGCTTTCCTTGAACGCGCCGATGCTCATCAGCAGTTTGCACCGCATGACCGAATACAGGTAGTGCATGTCATCGGTGGGTTGCCGCAGCGAGTTCTTCACGAACGCATTGTAGATCTGGGCGACCTTGTGCCACTCCTGTCTCCATTCGAAGATGAAGGAGATCCGGGTCATGATTTCGCCATAGGCCAGAAAATCCCTCGAGGTTTCAAACCTCTCGATAAAATCCTCACCGATGGCTGCCGCCTGATCGACAAACCCGCAGGTATACAAGTTGTTCGCATAGGTGGAGCGCATTCGGCGGAAGGATTTTTCGCTCATCAGATCAGCGGCTTGATGCCCTGATCTTTTCAGATGCGCGAATGCGGACCTGAAATGCCGGTTCGCCTCAAGGTCAAGTCCGAAGGTGTGGGAAATTGACGCGATCGTGGCTTCGGCGATCATCAGTTCAACGCCGTCATCGTCGTCGGACAGCTCGGCCCTTGCCGCAAAGGCGGCCCGGAGTGCGATCTCGGATTCACCCCAGAACGCCTGATCGTAGCGTCGTTCATAGGTCAGGGTGCGATAAATGCGGCGCTCCCCCAGATCACGCGCCAGCGCAATTGCGCGATCAAATATCGGAACGCGTTTGTGATATTCGGCGAGAGCAAAGGTCGAGGCCAGAATGATCTGCAACTGCAATTCCAGCTGCGTGCCCAATTCCGTGGCATCCAGTTCGGCAAGCGCCTTCTCGACCCACCTCCTGCATTCCAGCGTCAATCCTTGCGAGAGCAGGAAATTCCCCGATGCTGCGACCAGACGCAGGCCGAGACGCATGTCCCCAGACTTGTCCGCCGAAAAGCACCATTCGAGTGCGGCGTGAATGTTGCCAAGCCGAAATGCCGCGGGCAGGTTCTGGTGCACGGCCATCCGACCCGGCGGAATGCCTGCATCCTCCGCCAGAAGCTGGAGGAAATGCGCGGCGTGGCGGCGCGCCAGACTGGTCCGCTCGGTTTCCGTCGCGATTTTGCCCAAAGCAAATTCCCGCGTCATGTCCAGAAGGCGGTAGTGCGGCGACGGCCCCGCCAGATCGACGGTAACCAGGCAGCGATCCACCAGACTGCCGAGGTGCTGCGAGATCAGTAATTCGGAGAGCCGTTCGTTCGCCGCCACCGCTTCGGCATCCTTCAGCGTGAAGACGCCCACAAAAATCGACAGTCGGCACAACAGCATGCGCTCGATGTCGCCAAGCAGCTTGAAGCTCCAGTCAAGCGTCGCTTCCAGGGTCTGTTGCCGCGGCGGGGCGGTCCGGCGTCCATGCCACAGCAGCTTCATGCGGCCGTCGAGTTGCCTGAGCACTTCGTCAAGCCCAAAGGCGCTGACCCGCCCTGCGGCCAGCTCAAGCGCCAGCGCGATGCCGTCCACGCGCTGGCAGATTTTCGCGGCGACCGGTGCTTCGGTATTCTGCAGCTGAAAGCCCTGATCCTTGGCGCTGATACTGTCGACGAAAAGCCGGACGGCGGGATAGGCCAGGGCCTCGCGTGCCGTCAGCGTTTCGGTTGCTGCCGGAAATTGCAGCGGCGGCACGTTGAACACTTGTTCGCCATCGCAATGCATGGGCTCACGGCTGGTCAGCAACAGATGGCAATCGTCGGTGTTCTGAAAGATCCGCTCGGCGATTGCGGCGGCCTCGTCCGCGACATGTTCGCAGCAGTCGAGGACAAGAAGAAGGCGATGTCCTTTCAGAGCGGCGACAAGCCCGGACAGGGATTCGACGTTGCTGGGAAGATGAAGCGCCGTGCGGATGGTCGTCAGCGCAAGCAACTGGTCGCTGATCGCGCCAAGGTCTGCAAAGACGACCTTTCCGTCAAACCGGTCAGCAATGGCATAGCAGACGGCGATGGAAAGGGTGGTCTTTCCGACCCCGCCGGGGCCGACAATGGTCACAAACCGATGTGCCAAAACGCGGTCCGCAATTCCTTCGGCGATTGAATCCCGCCCTACCATCCGCATCGGGGCAGGGGGCAGGTTTTGCTTCGGCGTCCAGAGCACTTCATTCAGCGTCCAGGACCTTGAGGTTGGCAGGCGCGAAATCGGTTCGACAAAACAATAGCCCCGGCCTGCCACGTTCTGAACATATCCCGCACCCAGATCGGCCTCGCCAAGCACCTGGCGCAGCTTGTTGATATTCACCCGCAATGCGCTTTCGGCAACGGTGAGGTTTGGCCAGACCTTGTCGAGCAATTCTTGCTGGCTCACGATCTTGCCCGCCTGATCCACAAGGACAATCAGAATATCAAGGGCTCGCGCCCCGATAACGACGGGGATTCCATTTCTCTCAAGCCGCCGTCCGGCAGCGGAAAGTCTGAATGGCCCGAAGAAAACCAGATCCTCAAGATCTTGAATTTGATTTGTCCGCAAGTGTCGGGTTCGCCTGTGCCTGAGGGATTTCGGGACATCTCCCGACAAGCTTAGCAGACACCTGTCGCAAAAATCTCGGGAATGTGCAGGATTCCGCCGGGTCGTGACCCTGATTTTCACCTGCGGGCGCCAGTTTCCCTTATTCGCCCTGCAATCCTGTCGCTTTTTACGGCCCCCGGGCCGACCCGCAGCCCGCGTGTCAAAATCGCGCCGCATCCTGCCAGCGCGCCCGCAGCCCGGGCCGCATCCTTTCCCGACTCGCGACGGAAAGGGGCGCAGTGGCATTTCCCGCTCTTGGCCGGATCGTCCGGTGGTCCGCCGACCCGCCGAAGCTTGCCGCGGGCGGCGGAGTTCGTCTCCGGCGGTGCCGACGAAATGTCACCACCGGGTGCCGATCTGCATCCGTGGCGCCACGCCGGGCCTGTGGCCGGATCACGATGCTGATGTGTGAGAGAGGGCGGACCGTGCCGGATCCGCCGCCTGACCCGTGCTCCCGAACGTGTCGCCGGGCTGGTTATGCGCCTTGGGGCATCTCACCCGCCGCCTCGGACAGGAGGGCGGACAGTCCCGCCTGCATCGCCTTGACCTGCGGGCTTTCCGCCAGTGTATCCGCGTGGCGCCGCATCAGCCATGCGGGGGCATTGGTGCCGATGAGGACGCGGCCCTCGTCATCCTCCCACAGCAGAAGGCGCAGCGGCAGGTCGATGGCGACCTGCGGCAGGGCGCGCATCAGGGGCGTTCCGGCCTTGGGGTTGCCGACGAAAAGAACCCGGGTGGGGCGCATGGCAAGCCCCACCGAGGCCGCCGCCGCCGCATGATCCATGCGGGCAAAGACGGTAAATCCGTGCCGCAAACATGCGCCTTCCAGACGACCGAGGGTCTCTGCAAAGTCATGCGCGCTGACGATGGACATGAAACCGTCTGATGCCATGTGTCTCTCCTCCTTCAGACGGCGCGCTTCGCCGCCTTGACCCTGTGGTTCCACCGGGCTGGAAAGCCGGCGTCGCTGGCCGGTGGCAGCGCCGGAATTGCCGGATCTCCCAACGGCGGCGCCGATCAGACCGGAGCGGGACCTAGACGCCCTCGTAAACCAGCCAGGTGAAATAGTCACGGTCCACCAAGGACTTGTCCCATTGGGCATCGAAGGCCGCGGTCGGTTTGGCCGCGACGGTTTCTGCGCGCGACCGGCCTTCCGCTTTCAGCGCCGCGACATTGTCTCGCACCGCCACCAGCATGTCGCGAAAGGCCTGCAGTTCGGCGCGGTTGCTGACGGGATTGCCGTGGCCGGGGATGATGATGGTGGACTTGGTGGTCGCGGCAAGGTTCGCGTCCGAGGCCGCGATCATGCCGTCGATGCTGCCACCCGTCGAATAGTCGATGAACGGGTACATGCCGTTCCAGTAAGTGTCACCGACATGGATCACGTCCGCTTCGGCAAATGTCACCGAAATATCGCCGTCCGTATGGGCCACGCCATAGGACTTGAGGCCGAGGGAGGTGTCGTTCAAGGACAGGTCCAGGCTTTTCGTGAAGACCTTCGACGGAAGCCCCTCGGCCGCGGTCGGCAGGAAATTATAGTCCCAGTCCGAGACGCGCTGAACTTGAGAGAGATACTTGCGCGTGTTGTCATGGGCGATGATCGAGGCGCCGGCCGCGTTCAGCCAGACATTGCCATCGGCATGGTCGAAATGCCAATGCGTGTTGATCAGATGCGTGACGGGTTCAGGGCCAATCTCGGCCAGCACCTTGGTCATATTCTCACGCGACACCGAAATTCCGGCATCAATCAGCACCTTTCCATCGCGCCCGTTCAGCACGCCGACATTGCCCCCCGATCCTTCCAGCACGGTGATATTTCCCCGCAGTTTGTGGACCGCGATCGGGGTGACCGCGGCGCTGTCCTTGATGACGGTGACAATCCCGCGTGCCTCGGCGAAGGCCTGCCGGGGTGTCAGGAAAACGCCCGTCAGCGCGGCAGTCCTTGCGGCCAGACAGCACAGACAAAAGCCGCGACGCGACATCTTGTGGGGGGACGTGATGTGCATGATTTCATCCTTCGATAAGGGGAAAGGGGAGCCGTCGCGCAGGCAGCGCCTTCGTGGACAGGCGCCTCTGCCGCCTCAACCGGAGCAGAAGGCCAGCAATTCGGCGTTCAGCCGGTCCCTGTGTGTGGTGGGCAGACCGTGCGGTGCGCCCGCGTAGACGCTCAACGCCGCATCCGGGATCAACCTGAGCGACAATTCGGCGGAATTGGCGATCGGCACCAGTTGGTCATCCGCACCATGGATCAGCAGCGTCGGCACGCTGATCTGCTTCAGGTCCTCGGTCTGATCGGTCTCCGATTGCGCCTTGACCCCCAGATAGCAGGCCGGAAAGCCGGCCATCATGCATTGCTGGACGAACTGCGCCTGCACGCCCTCCGAGATCCGCGCGCCGGGGCGGTTGTAGCCGTAGAAGGGCAACGACAGCTCCTGCCAGAACTGGGTACGGTCGGCCTGCAAGGTGGCGCGCAAATCGTCGAAGGCCGCAAGCGGCGCGCCCATCGGGTTGGTCGGGGTCTGGGCCCGGATCGGGGGAATGGCGCTGATCAGCACGACCTTTCCCACCCGCCCGGTGCCATGCCGCCCGATATAGCGGGCGACCTCGCCGCCGCCGGTCGAATGCCCGACGTGGACGGCATCTTTCAGATCCAGCGCCAGGGTCAGGGCTGCCAGATCGTCGGCAAAAGTGTCGAGATCGTTACCCTCCCAGGTCTGGCTGGACCGGCCGTGGCCGCGCCTGTCGGCGGCAATGGCCCGGAACCCATGTGACGCCAGATAAAACATCTGGTCTTCGAAGGCATCCGAGGACAGGGGCCAGCCGTGGCTGAGGACGACGGGCCGTCCTTGGCCCCAATCCTTGAAATAGATCTCGGCGCCATCCGCCGTCGTCAGCGTGCTGCCCGTCAGTTTGTGGTGCGTGGGCGCCGTCTTGGCGCGCGCGGGCAGCGCGGAAAGCCCCCCGATGCCCAGAACCGAGGCAGCCATCAGCCCCGCCCCGCCGGTCAGGAGGCTGCGCCGCGAAGGGGCCAGGGCGGAACGCGTGTCCTTTATGATCATTGCCGATCTCCTGAAGGTGCATGGGGCGCGAAATGCCGCGCGCCCGGCAGGGCGCGGGGGCGGGGCAGGCGGCCTGTCAGGCCTCGATGAAGGCCAGAAGCTCTGCGTTCACCTGGTCCTTGTGCGTGGTGCACATCCCGTGCGGCGCGCCCTTGTAGACCACCAGTTTCGCGTCCTTGATGATCTTGGACGACAGAAGTGCCGAGTCCGCGATCGGCACGATCTGGTCGTCGTCGCCATGGAGCACCAGCGCCGGAACGTCGATCTTCTTGAGGTCCTCGGTCAGGTCGGTTTCCGAGAAGGCCTTGATGCAGAAGTAGGACGCGGGAAAGCCGGCCATGATGCTCTGCAGCCAGAAGCTTTTGCGCACCCCTTCGGAGACCTTGGCACCGGGGCGGTTGTAGCCGTAGAACGGCAGGCTCAAATCCATCCAGAACTGCGACCGGTCGGCCAGCACCGCCGCGCGGATCTGGTCGAAAGCCTCGATCGGCGTTCCGCCCGGGTTCTTTTCGGATTTGACCATGACGGGCGGGATGGCCCCGATCAGGGCCACCTTCGCCACACGCTTGGTGCCGTGCCGGCCGATATAGCGGCACACCTCGCCGCCGCCGGTCGAATGGCCGACGTGGATGGCGTGTTTGAGGTCAAGTGCCGCGGTCAGTTCGGCCAGGTCATCGGCATAGCCATCAAGGTCATTGCCGGTCTAGGGCTGGCTGGACCGGCCGTGGCCGCGCCGGTCATGCGCGATGCAGCGATAGCCCTTGGAGGCCAGAAAATACATCTGGTCCTCGAAGGCATCTGCGGTGAGGGGCCAGCCATGACTGAAGACAATCGGCTGGCCCGAGCCCCAATCCTTGTAGTAGATTTCGGTGCCATCCTTGGTTTTGAGAATGCCCATCGTGAGGTCTCCTGAAACTGCATGGCCCGACCCTAGCCATTGCCCTTTCTGGCGGCCAAACAGATGGAATGAGGGGGTGTGAGACATTGTGAGCGGGCGATCGGCCCCAATTCGGGCACCTTGGCCCTATGCTTGGCGGGTGTTGCAATGCGCACGGCCCACAGGCCCCCCGCGTCCTTCAACGCTTCACGATACGCCTCCGCGTCACGGCCGCGGTCTGCGGGGCGACCGTCCTCCGAGGGGTTCATGTGCCTTCCGCCACCCGCTCTTCCCATCTCACAAGGCTTCACTTCCGGACGGGCGCCAGGCCTTGCTAAAGTCTCAGGAAAGGTCCGGAGATCGCCGCTGCGCACCGGGAAATCCCTCTTGGGTTTTCACGGCATGCGTTCTGCCGAGGCTTTGACCTTTTGCGCTTTTGGCACCTCTTCAAGCCAGGCTGCAGCCTCTGGGGGGCATGGATGTCGGTCATGACTGATTCTGCGATGATGGCACATGTAAAGGCCGGCGCCGGGGTGTTCGCGGCCCTCGACCAAAGCGGAGGCTCCACCGCCGCCACCCTTCAAGCCTATGGAATACCAAAGGAAAGCTGGGGCGATGCCACGGAGATGGCCGCGCTGATCCACCAGATGCGGGTCCGCATCATCTCGGCGCCGGATTTCGATGGCCGCAAGGTGCTGGCGGCGATCCTCTTCGAGCGGACGATGGAGGGGCAGGTGGCGGGCCAACCCGTCCCCCACTACCTGCGAAGCCGTGGCGTGGCGCCCTTCCTGAAAATCGATCAGGGTCTGGCGCCCGAGGCGCTGGGCGTCCAGCTGATGAAGCCCATTCCGGATCTGGGCCGGCTGTTGCAACGCGCGACGGCACTGGGTGTTCTTGGCACCAAGATGAGATCGGTCATCAGAAGGATGGACCGCGCGGGGATTGCCGCCCTTCTGGACCAGCAGTTCGATTTGGCCGGGCAGATCGCCGCCGCAGGGCTTCTGCCGATCCTTGAGCCCGAGGTGCTGACAGAGGCGGCGGATCGCCGGGCCACCGAGCTTTTCCTTGTGGCGGAAATCTCCCGTCGCCTTGATGCGATGCCCGGGCAGTATCCGGTGATGTTGAAACTCACCCTTCCGGAACAGCCCGACACCTACGCCCCGCTCGCCGCACATCCCCGCGTGCTGCGCGTGCTGGCGCTGTCGGGGGGCCTGTCGAGGCGCGAGGCTTGCGAGCGGTTGGCCAGAAACCATGGGATGATCGCCAGTTTCTCCCGCGCTTTGCTGGAGGACCTGCGCCAGGATCTGGACGACGCGGCCTTCCATCGCCTCCTGAGCGCCGCGATCAGCCAGATATACGCCGCCTCGACCGAAAAGCGCGGTGACTGAGGACGTGGCTGAGGGCGGTGACTGAGGGCGTCACCACAAACCGGTGTAGGCTGCGCCAGCGGGTTTGACGCGCAGGCCAGCATCGAGCCTGCGAGGGGCGCCCCTAGAACCGCGCCATCTGAGGTTTCCTCGTTGGCATGCCCGGCTCAGCCATCAGCGACCGCAGGATACGCGTCAGGGCGCTCGGCGCGCCCTGACGCGCTTGATGGGTGGGAAGGGCGCTTGCTCGAACAATTCTGCCGTCGAGAGCGTCTTTCAATCGCGGGGCGCTGAACGGGTCTGCCGCCGCAATTGGCAAACCCGGCGCGGGCTTGAAGCCGTTCTTCTGGAACATCAACGGCTTCGACAGGGCACCTCGAAAACACTTCGGCCCCGGGTGGAAACCACCCGGGGCCGTTGCACGTACCGCCGCCTGACGTGGGCACCTGACCGGAGCGAAACCGGTGCAGGCCCATGGATTTGGAAACCCATCAGGGTGGGTCTCAGCCCGTCGCTTCAGAGCACGAAGTCGTGCTGGGTGAGGGCGAGAAGCGGTCCGACCTCGATGCTGAAATCGGCCAGCCCGTCGCCGTTGACATCCCCTGTGACCAGGCCCGCGGCATAGCGAAGCTCGCCTTCGATCGAGGAGAATTGTGCCGCGCCGATGAAGTGGAACGCCTGATTGCCGGCAAGATTCCAGTTTGCGTCGATGCCTGCGAGACCAATACGGTCGGTTCCTGCCTCGAAGTCGCGGATCACGTCGTGGCCTGTGCCGGTGCCGGTTTCCTTGACCGTGGCGAAGACGAAGACATCGGCGCCCGCGCCGCCTCGGGTGATATCGTCGCCAAGACCGCCCCGAAGCCGGTCGTCGCCCGCGCCGCCAAAGAGCGTGTCGCTGCCGCCGCCGCCGTTGAAGACGTCGCGCCCCGCGCCGCCGGACAGGGCATCATTTCCCTTGCCCGTGGACAGGCTGTCATTGCCGCTGCCGGTCGTGATGGTGAAATTCTCGGCGCGCTGGAAATCCACCGAACTGCCAAGCAAGTCCGCGATGTGGCCGACATAGCCGGTCGACAGATTGCCACCCGCCACGCCACCGGACACCGCCGAGGTCATCGCCGCGTAGTTGAGGAACAGCCGGTCCGACCCCGCGCCCGCGTCAACCGTATCGGCGCCGCCGTGCAGGTGGATCTGGTCCATGCCGCCGCCTGCGACGATGGTGTCAGATCCCTTTCCGGTAAAGATGACATCACGGCCGCCCCCGGTGGTGACGGTATTGGTGCCGTCGCCGGCATGGATCCGGTTGCCCCCGCCGAGCGCGGTGATCGTGTCGGAATCCGCGCCACTGACGATCACGTTGGCCCCCTGACCGGCCGAGATGGTCGAGGCCCCCTGGCCGGTCTTGATGATGTCATTCCCGGCACCCGTGGTGATGGTATCGGCGCCCGACCCGGTCAGGATCGTGAAATGCTCGATGGTGCCGTCGGTCATCGTGACCGAACGTCCGCCACCCCCGGCTTCCGTGAAGTTCGAGGTGCTGTCGCCGGTGACGGCGCCGGTGGCATGGCGGTAGTCCACGACCAGACGGTCCACCCCAAGGCCGCCATCGACCGCATCCACGCCGCCGGTGACGGTGATGAGGTTGTTGCCGGCGTTTCCGACGATGCCGTTTCCATCGCTCGCATCCCTCAGATGCATCGGCGCCGTGCCGGTCATCGTCACCGTCGCAATGCCGGGCGCCAGATTCAGGACGATGCCCTGCGAGGCGGCGCCGCCAAAGATCGTCATGTTGTTGAACGAGATCGTCGCCGTCTCGTTGCTGTAGCCGGCTTCCAGATAGATGGTATCTCCCGGCCCGGCGACAGTCATTGCGGCAGCAATAGAGGGGAAGTCGGACGTCGGTCCGACGGTGCGAATGGTCATTTCTGTCTCCTGAGATTTCTCACACCGAAGGTCTGCATGACTCCCGGACGTGCGCTGGCCAAAAGCACCGTGACGATCGCGTGGGTCACATCTGGCGTAACAAGCAAACGCCCGAGGTCCGGGTTGGTTCCCGATATTCGCGCGCGTCGGTCTTTTCTGTCGCTTTTCCCGAAACGGGGTCGAATACGCGCTGGTCATCGGCGCAGGGCCTGGGGTCAGCGGTGCCCATCGCCGGATCACTTTTGCCACTGGCGCCGCGCTGGAACGCGATGGTGTCGGGCCTGCCACGCGCCATCGCCGAGGCAATTGATCCCCCGCGCCATGCTAAGGCGCACCGGCGTCATTCCCGTGGCACTATAGCCCCGGCAGGTTCAACGGGCCTTGGGCGCGGCGCTGCGGGGTCCGGGCCGCGAGGGTCTGCAGACGTCGGCACAGGGTCGTGCATGCCACCCCGCCCGCCATCTTGAAGCGGCTGGCCACCATGCCCGGCCGGGTCCGTTCTGCGCCTTGCGTGGATGACCGCTTCGGCGGCAATTCCCGGTCGGAAAGGGGGGCTTGCCTTCTGCCGGGTCAGGCCAGGGTCAGTTCTGACAGCACTTCGCCCAGGGCCGATTTGGGATCGGCGAGCGACAGGACAATGCTCAGATGATTGAGACCGGGTTCGCAGCGCAGGGTGCAGGGCTGGCCCGCGGCGATCAGCTGCGCGGAAAAGGCCACGGCCTGATCCTGAAACGGCGCCATCTCCAGCGCGCCCCGCGTCACGATGCGTCGGGGCAGGGGCAGTTGCGATGATGTCAGGGGCGACCATGCCCGCGCCTCCGCAACCGTCATTTCCGCCTCGTCCTTCAGAAAGCTGAAGGGGATCCGGGACAGATCGTAAATGCCGCTGACCAGCAAGAGACCGCGCAGGTCGGGCAGCTTGGGTTTTGTCTCCTCCTCAGGGCCATGGGCCGCAAGATAGCTTGCCAGATGCGCTCCGGCGGAATGGCCGCTGACGGAAAAGCGTGCGGGGTCCGCCCCGAGTGCGGGCGCCAGCGCCGAAAGATGCCGGGCCGCGGCACGGACCTCGGCCACGATCTGTGCCAGACGGGTCTTCGGCATCAGATCATAGGTGACGATCGCGGCAATGCCGCCGACGGCCAGGACGGGTGCGGCCACAAGGTGGTGGTCGGTCTTCGACCCCGCCCGCCAGTATCCTCCGTGGATGAACATATGCAGCGGCGCCCCCCGGGCCGGGGAGGGCGGGAACAGGATATCCATCCGCGCCCGCGCCGAGGCGCCATAGGCGACATCCGCCTGGACCGTGACCCGCGCGGCAAGTTCGCGTGACCGGGCCGCGGTTTCGGCCATCAATGCGTCGAAATCCGGGATGAAATCGCGGTTGCGGTAGAGATCCTGTTCCATGCACGCCCCTAGAAGTTCACCGCGAAATACTTCGGTTCCATGAATTCGAGGATGCCGGTAACACCGCCCTCCCGGCCCAGGCCGCTTTGCTTGGCCCCGCCAAATGGCGCCGCCGGATCGGACATCAATCCACGGTTGATGGCCACCATACCCGCCTCGATCCCTTTTCCAACCCGCAATGCCCGCGAAAGGTCGCGCGAATAGACATAGGCCGCAAGCCCGTATTCGGTCGCGTTGGCTTGCCGGATCGCCTCGGCCTCGGTCTCGAACCGGTAGACGGCGGCGACGGGGCCGAAGATCTCTTCATGCGCAATCTCGGCATCTGCGGGGACGTTCTCGATCACCGTCGGCGGATAGTAATAGCCCGAGCCGGGCAGGGGCGCGCCGCCCGTGGTCACCTTGGCGCCTCGCGCCACCGCCTGACGGACAAGCCGATCGATCTTGGCCACCGCTTTGGGGGTGATCATCGGGCCGACCTGCGTGGCGGGATCGGTGCCCGCCCCGATCTTCAAGGCCGCCATACGCCGGGTCAGCCCTTCGACGAAGGCGTCGTGAATGCCCGCCTGGACATAGAAGCGGTTCGCGGCGGTGCAGGCCTCACCTGCGTTGCGCATCTTGGCGACCATCGCCCCGTCGAGTGCGGCCTCCAGATCGGCGTCGTCAAAGACCACGAAGGGCGCATTGCCCCCCAGTTCCATCGAGCAGGACACCACGGTCTTTGCGGCTTCAGCCAGAAGGGTGCGGCCGACGCCGGTCGATCCGGTGAACGAAAGCTTGCGCACGCGCGGGTCGGCCAGCATGGCGCTGACCACCGGGCCGGGCTGGGTGGTCGTCACGACATTGACGACGCCTGCGGGCACGCCGGCCTCTGCCCCGAGCCGAGCCATGGCATAGGCGGTCAGCGGGGTTTCCGAGGCCGGTTTCAGGATTACCGTGCAGCCCGCCGCAAGGGCGGGGCCGATCTTGCGGGTGGCCATCGCGGCGGGAAAATTCCACGGCGTGATCAGCACCGAGATCCCGATCGGGTCATGGTCGACAAGGATGTGATGCGCGCCGGAGGGGGCGTGGCGAAACTCGCCGCCGACGCGAACCGCCTCTTCGGCATACCAGCGGAAGAACTCTGCGGCATAGGCCACCTCACCGCGTGCATCCGGCAGGGCCTTGCCGTTTTCCAGCGAGATCAGCCGGGCGAGATCTTCGGCGTTTTCCACCATCAGCGCGAACCAGCGGCGCAGAATCTCGGCGCGCTGCCGGGCTGGCGTTGCCCGCCACCCGGGGGCTGCGGCTTCGGCGGCATCAACCGCCCGCATGGCGTCTGAAATGGACGCGTCCGGCACTTCGGCGAGTTCCAGCGCCGAAGACGGGTCGGTCACCGGAATGCCGTGGCCGGGATGCCAGGTGCCGCCGATGAAAAGGCCCTGGGCATGCAAGGCAGGATCGGCAAAGCGGGTGAGGGAGGGCGCAAGGGTCATGTCATGTCCTAACAATTAGTGGATCAGGCCAAGGTCGCCTGTGAAGGCGGCCCTCAGCAGCAGGGTCATCTCGGCTTTGCCCAAGGGGCGCGGATTGTTCTGGATCAGCCGCTCGATGCCGCAAGACTGCTCGGCCACCCAGGTGATGCGGTCTTCGGCCAGGCCAAGCGCCGCCAAGGTCGGGGGAATGCCGATGCGGGCGAAAAGTGCCGAGATCGCGGGGATCACCTCGTCAGCAGAGGGCACGCCGATGGCCGCGGCGATCTGCGCCAGTTCGGGGCCGATGGCGGGGCGGTTCCACGCCATGACCCAGGGCATCAGGCAGGCGACGCCCTGACCATGGGCGGTGTGGGTCAAGGCGCCGACCGGATATTGAATGGCATGTGCCGCTGCCGTGCCCGCAACGCCGAAGGCAAGCCCGGCAAACGTCGCCCCCTGCATCACCTGTGCGCGCGCCTCGGCGTCCGAGCCATTGGTGCAGGCGGCCTCCAACCCTTTCCACAGGAGCGAAATCGCCGTCAAAGCGAACTGGTCAGAAATCGCGTTCTTGCCGATGAAGACACGTTCCTGCGCCAAGCCCGAGGTCGGCGTCCTGCGGGTGGCGGTGAAAGCCTCGATCGCATGGGTCAGCGCATCGGCGCCGGCGATGGCGGTCAGGCCGGCGGGGCAGGTCATGGTCAGATCGGGGTCGCAGATCGCCACCGTGGGAATGAGATAGGGGCTGGAGATCCCCACTTTCAGGCTGCGTTCGGCATCGGACAGAACGGCCACGGGCGTGACCTCCGACCCGGTGCCCGCCGTCGTCGGGATGGCAATCAACGGCAGGATCGGGCCGGGCACCTTCAGCTCGCCGTAGTAATCCTGCGGTCGCCCGCCGTGCGAGATCAGCAGCGCCACGCATTTTGCCATGTCCAGACAGGACCCGCCGCCGACGGCGATCACCAGATCCGGCGCGAAGGCGCGGGCGGCCTCGGCCGCGATGACGGCGGTGTCGACGGGCACATCGGGCAGGGTGCCGCTTTCGATTCGCACAACCAGCCCCGAGGCCTGCAGATCCGCGATCATGGCCAGAAACTCGGCATCCCCGGCCAGGCGCGCATCGGTGACGACGAGGGCCCTGTGGCCAAGACGCGCCGCAATCACGCCAAGCGCCCGGCGTTGCCCGGACCCGAAAACGATCTCTCGCGGGGCTCTGATGGTGCCGAAATAATCCATGGTCTGTTTCCTCCAGTACGGGGTCAGGCGGCCGAAAGGGCCCGCAAGTCGTTCATCAAGCTGTCTGATACGTCGATGCCGTCGCGCAGCGCCAAGGCCCGGCGGGCGCGCATTCCGTCGCCCGGCACCGCGACCGGCGTGGCCGGATCGGCCGCGCGCGAGCCGCGCAGTACGTCGAGATAGGCCGCAAAGCGCGACGCCATGGCTTGGCCTGAGCCGGGATCGATCAGGATCAGCACATCGCCCTTGGTCGCGGGAGAGGTCGCATCCAGGGTTCCCCGCACGTCGGGCGCAAGATTGGAGCCCGCCAGCATCGCCACCATCAGCTCGAAAGCCAGGCCCAGACCATAGCCCTTGGCCCCGCCGAATGGCGCAATCGCGCCGGTCTTGGCGGCCTCGGGGTCTGTCGTGGGGTGCCCTGCGGCATCCACCGCCCAGCCCGGGGGCAAGGGCGCACCGCGCAGGGCATGGTTGTGAATTTTCCCCATGGAAACAAGGCTGCTCGCCAGATCCAGCACGAAAGGGGTCTCGCCCGTGGGGATGCCGATCGCGATCGGATTGGTTCCCAGCAGGGCCTGGGTGCCGCCAAAGGGATGCACCAGCGCCTCGCTCGTCGACAGGACAACCCCGATCAGGCCACGGTTGGCGGCGGCCTCGGCGTAATAGGCCAGCATGCCGCTATGGTTGGAATTGCGGATCGCGGCCAGGGCGATGCCGCTGTCTCTGGCCGGCCCGACAAGGGCCTCCAGCGCCGCCATCAGGGCCACCGGGCCAAGCGCGGCCTGGCCATCGACCTCCAGAAAACTGCGGTGGCGCCAGTGGTGGCGGCCCGAGGCGTTGGGGTCGGCCAGACCGCGGTCGATCCGGGTCAGAAGGCGGGGCAGGCGCTGCACGCCGTGTGACGGCAGCCCGCGCAATTCGGCCTCCATCAGCAAATCGGCCTGCAGCCAGGCCGTCGACGCCGACGCGCCGCGCCCGCGCAAAAGCGAGACTGCCAGCCGCCGCAGTTCGGGTTCAGCGACTTGCATTCATAATCCTATATCGGATCGTATATGATATTGTGTTTGACATTTGATACCATATTTGCGAGTCAATCGCTTGTGTCAAGTCGAAGATGCTGGAGAAACGGAATGGGTATGGCAGCGGATCGAGCAGGGAAACGGACGGCGTCACTGCGCCCGGCCAGCATCGTGGATGGCGTCTATGACAGCATCTACGAACGCCTGATGTCGCTGGAGATCGCACCGGGCGCGCGGATTCCGATCGATGTGATTGCCCGCGATCTGGGCGTGTCGCAGACCCCCGTGCGAGAGGCTTTGTCGCTCCTCGAACGCGAGGGGCTGGTACGCAAGGCGCATCTGATTGGTTACTCGGCTGCACCGCAACTGGTCCGCAAGCAGTTCGACGACCTCTACACCTTCCGCCTGCTGCTGGAACCGGAAGGCGCACGGCTTGCGGCTTTGAACATGACGCCGGAGTCGCTGAAGCTGCTGGAGGATGCCGCCGCCGACATGGGTCACGGCGCCACCCCGGTGGACCGCACCAGCCGCTATTCCCGCTTTGCCCGCGCCGACGCCGATTTTCACGATGCGATCCTGAAGATCGCCGGAAACGAGGTCATCCGCACCACGCTGTTCAATCAGCATGTGCATCTGCACATCTTCCGGCTGATGTTCCACACCCGCGTCACGCAAGAGGCGCTGGAAGAACACGAGAACCTGCTGGTGGCCTTCCGCGCCGGTGACCCGCTGGCCGCCGAAACGGCAATGCGCAACCATATCCTGCGCTCGCGCGACCGCCTGCTTTCCGCGTTCGAATGACCATGAGCGAGGCTTCTCCCTTGTTCGGCGTGGCCTCCGTGCCCTTGCCAACGCCGGTGCCCGCAATGCGGACGGATGCTTTGTCAAAGTCTTACGGCGCGATCACCGTGCTGTCGGAGGTGGCGCTGGAGATCCGCGCCGGTGAAATTCACGCCATCATCGGCGAGAATGGCGCGGGAAAGTCGACGCTGATGAAGCTGCTGTCGGGCTATGTGGCGCCGACCGCGGGCCAGATCGAGATGGCAGGGCAGGGCGTGGCCTTCCCCAATGCCGTGGCGGCCGAGGCAGCGGGCGTTGTGCTGGTGCATCAGGAAATCCTCCTCGCCGCTGATCTGACGGTGGCCGAGAACCTGTTCCTTGGCCGGGAACTGTCGCGCGGCTTTCTGGTGAACGACCGCGAGATGAACCGGCGCGCGGCGGAGGTTCTGGCCTCGATCGGCGCGCAGTGCCATCCGCGAAGCGTCGTCGGCGATCTGCCCCTTGCGCAGCGCCAGCTGGTCCAGATCGCCCGCGCCCTGCTGGAACCGCGCAAGGTGGTGATCTTTGACGAGCCGACCGCGGTTCTGGCCAATGACGAGGTTGCAGCCCTGCTGGCCGTGGTGCGCGGCCTGCGCGATCAGGGGGCGGCGGTGCTATATATCTCGCACCGGCTGGACGAGGTCGAGGCATTGGCCGACCGCATCACCGTGTTGCGCGATGGTCGGATGATCGGCACCTGGCCCGCCCGGGGCCTGAGCCAGCGCGACATGGCCGAACTGATGGTCGGTCGCAAGCTTGACATGCTCTATCCGGCCAAACGCCCCCCTGCGCGGGGGGAGCCCTTGCTCACGGTGGAAAACCTGTCGGTCGACCATGGCGCGGTCGAGGGCAGTTTCACCGTCCGCCCCGGTGAGGTGCTGGGCATCGGCGGCATGATCGGCTCCGGCCGCACAGAGCTTTGCGAGGGCCTGATGGGGCTGCGACCGTCGCAGGGGCGCGCCACCGTGAACGGGGCTGTCATCGCACACCGCTCGGTCGCGGCCTGTCAGGCTGCGGGGCTGGTCTATCTGACCGAAGACCGCAAGGGCAAAGGCCTGCTGATGGACGAGCCTCTGATGCGCAATCTGACCCTGCAATCTCTGGACACGGTGCATCGCCGCGTGACACTCGACCGGCAGAAGGAAGCCGCGGCCCTGGGCAAGGCGGTGACCGATTATGACATCCGCGTCCGCTCGGTGCATCTGGATGCCGGGCAGCTGTCCGGCGGCAACCAGCAAAAGCTGTTGCTCGCCAAGGTGATGCTGACCGATCCCTCCGTCGTGATCATCGACGAGCCGACCCGCGGCATCGACATCGGCAACAAGAGCCAGATCTACGAATTCATCGATGCGCTGGTGCGTGCGGGCAAGGCCTGCATCGTGATCTCCTCCGAATTGCCCGAGCTTGTGGGCCTGTCCGACCGGGTTCTGGTCATGCGCGGCGGGCGGATCGTGGCGGAGCTGACCGGCGCGCAGATCACCGAACAGAACGTCGTCTACGCCGCTGCCAGCACAGAGGCGCATGTTGCCGGAGGAAAACACCCATGACAGTCACCATCGCACCAACCGGCGTCGCAGCCCCGCGCCGCATCCGCTGGGCCGATACCGGCCCCTTCGTCGCCCTCGCTCTGGTCATCCTGATCGGGGTCACGATGAACTCCAGCTTTCTGAGCGGCACGAATATCGCCAATGTCGTGACCCGCTCGGCCTTCGTGGCGATCATCGCCGTCGGCGCGACCTTTGTGATCTCCTCGGGCGGCCTTGACCTTTCGGTCGGATCGATGATGGCCTTCGTCACCGGCATCATGATCATGGTGATGAACCGGCTGGAGCCTTCGATGGGGTCCGGCGCCATTCTTGCCGGCGCGGGGATCGGTCTGGTGGTCGGTGCGCTGTGCGGATTGCTCAACGGCCTGATCACAACCGTGGGCAAGATCGAGCCTTTCATCGTCACCCTCGGCACCATGGGCATCTTCCGCGCCCTGATCACCTGGATGTCGAACGGCGGCTCGATCCCGATCGACCGGGCGCTGCGCGACCCTTACCGGCCGGTCTATTTCGGCAGCTTCCTGGGCGTGCCCTATCCGGTGCTCCTGACCCTGGTCGTGGTCCTGATCGGCGCCTTCATCCTGTACCGCACCAAATTCGGCCGCCGCTGCATGGCCTCCGGCTCGAATTCCGAGGTGGCGCGGTTCTCGGGCGTGTCCGTCGCCAAAGTCCGGACCATGGCTTTCGTGATCCAGGGCATCTGCGTGGCGATCGCCGCCATCTGCTACATCCCGCGTCTGGGTGCTGCCACGCCGACGACGGGGCAACTTTGGGAATTGCAGGTCATCACAGCCGTGGTGATCGGCGGAACCGCCTTGCGGGGCGGCAAGGCTCGGATCTGGGGGACCGTCGCCGGTGCCCTGATCCTTGAGGTCATCGCCAACCTGATGGTGCTGTCGAACCTGGTCTCGGAATATCTCGTCGCCGCCGTCCAGGGCGTGATCATCATTCTGGCCATGCTCGCACATCGTTTCATCAAATAGCGTCCGGGGGGGACGCTCGCTTTTCAAAGGGAGGAACTATCATGACAAAACTCACAAGACGCGCGCTGGGCCTTGCGACTGCGGCAAGCTTCATGGCGCTGACGGCCATGGGGGCGCTGGCGCAGGACAAGAAGGTCATCGCCGTCTCCATTCCGGCTGCAACCCATGGCTGGACCGGCGGCGTGGTCTATCACGCCGAACAGGCCGAGAAGGAGATCGAGGCGGCGTTCCCGAACATTGATGTGATCGTGAAAACCTCGCCCTCGGCCGAAGCACAGGTCTCGGCGCTGGAGGATCTGTCGGCCAGCCAGAAGCTGGATGCGCTGGTGATCCTGCCCTTCACCTCGGAAGAGCTGACCGGGCCGGTGGCCCAGGTCAAGGCCAACGGCACCTTCATCACCGTGGTGGACCGCGGCCTGACCGATCCGACGATCCAGGATCTTTACGTGGCGGGCGACAACATTGCCGTGGGCGCGAACACCGCGAAATGGCTGGCCGACAAGATGGGCAACGAAGGCAAGATCGTCGTCCTGCGCGGCATTCCCACCGTGATCGACGACGAGCGCATCAAGGGCTTCACCGATGTGATCAAGGGCACGAAGATTGAAATCCTCGACATCCAATACGCCAATTGGAACAAGGACGAAGCCTTCTCCCTGATGCAGGACTATCTGGCGAAATACCCGCAGATCGACGCGGTCTGGGCCAATGACGACGACATGCTTCTGGGCGTGCTCGAGGCGGTCAAGCAATCCGGCCGGACCGAGATCAAATATGCGCTGGGCGGCAACGGCATGAAGGATGTGGTCAAGATGGTCATGGACAAGGACCCGATGACCCCGATCTCGACGCCCTATCCGCCGTCGATGGTCAAGTCGGCGATCTACATGACCGCCGCCCAGTTCACCGGCCAGGCCCCGATGCGCGGCAACTTCAAACTGGATGCGCCGCTGATCACCCCCGAGAATGCCGGTCAGTTCTACTTCCCTGACTCGCCCTTCTGATCCACGGGGGCACCCGCAACCGGGTGCCCCATTTCGAAAATCCAATGGAGAAGCCAAATGCCCGGTAAGAAAATCCTCATGCTCTGTGGCGAGTTCACCGAAGAGTATGAAATCTTTGTGTTCCAACAGGGGATGGAAGCCGTCGGCCATACCGTCCACGTGATCTGCCCCGACAAGAAGAAGGGCGAGCGCATCCAGACCTCGCTGCATGATTTCGAAGGCCACCAGACCTATATCGAGCGTTTTGGGCATTTCGCCGAGATCAACAAGACCTTCTCCGAGGTCGTGCTGGCCGAATATGATGCGGTCTATTGTGCCGGCGGCCGCGGCCCGGAATATATCCGCACCGACAAGCGTATTCAGGCGATGGTGCGCCATTTCCATGAGACGCAGAAACCGATTTTCACCATCTGCCATGGCGTGCAGATCCTCGTGGCGGTCGATGGCGTGGTGCGCGGCAAGAAGGTCGCGGCGCTGGGGGCTTGCGAGCCCGAAGTGATCCTCGCGGGGGGCACCTATATCGATGTGAAACCGGATGAGGCCTATGTCGACGGCACCATGGTCTCGGCCAAGGGCTGGACCGGCCTTGCCGCTTTCATGCGCGAATGCATGAAGGTGCTTGGCACCCAGATCACGCACAGCTGAGGTATTCGCCCCTGCGGCTGCCCCAGCCGCAGGGGCGAAAGTCGACGGTTTCTGCCCCGAAACTCCGCATCGCCGGGTGATCCGGGCAGAATTGACCTTTCGCGATCCTTGCCTACTCCGGCAGCCCGGCCAGGCGGTATCCTTCGATGAAATGCGCCTGCGTCGCCGCATCCTTGAACTGCGTCGAGGAGACCCAGTGCCGGATGGTGAACATGGGGTTGCTTGCCATGAACAGGGCCGCCTCCTGCTGGGCGTCTTCGGTCTGGCCCAGCTGTGCAAGGCTCGCGGCCAGATAGCGGCGCGAGGCGGTGCGGTAGGTGACCGGGTTGCGCAGGGTCTTGACCGCCTCCTCATAGCGGCCCCGGGCATATTCAACCTTGCCCTTCGCCATGAAGTACCAGGCCGGCGGCAGCGGGTTGATCCGCAAGGCCCGATGCACAAGCTGTTCGGCTTCGTCATGCTGCCCGGCGAACAGCAGGAAGTCGCCATACATCACCATCCCGTCGGCATTGTTGGGATCCAGCGCCAGGGCTTGCAGGTGTTCGCGCTGCGACGCCTCCCACTGGCCCGCGTAATCCAGCAGCAAGGCATAGGTCGCGTGACATTGCGAGTCGTTGGCGTCAAGCGTCACGGCCCGCTGGGCGAGATCAAGGACCGTGCCGCGGCTTGTGTCGACCGGGATGTTGCCGTGGTTCCAGGCATCGCTGCGCGCCATGGCGAGCCAGCGGTAGGCCTCGGCATAGTCGGAATCAAGGTCGATGGCCTCTTCCAGAAGCACGATCGCTTCGCGCATCGCATCGGCCAGACCAAAGGAGGATTCCAGCAGCGCCCGCCCGCGGGTGCAAAAATCATAGGCCTCGGTGCTCTTGGGCCGGTGGCGCGGCGGCGGGGCGACCAGCTGGCCCACCAGCGCCGTGCGGATGCGGGCGGTCACTTCATCCTGCAGATCGAAGAAATCCTCCATCTGGCGGTCAAACCGCTCGGCCCACATGTGCCCGCCGCCAAGGCTGTCGATCAGCTGCACATTGATCCGCACCCGGCCGCCCGAGCGGCGGGCGGAACCCTCCAGAAGATAGCGCACCCCGAGTTCGCGCGCGATCCGGCGCACGTCCATCGCCTTGTCCTTGTAGGCAAAGACCGAATTGCGCGCGATCACGAATAGGCCCGGAACCCGGGAGATGTCGGTGATCAGGTCTTCTGTCAGGCCATCGACGAAATAGTCGTAATCCGGGTCCGCGCTCATGTTCGCGAAAGGCAGAATGGCGATCGAGGGCCCGTCGGGCAGGGTCAGGGCCGGAGCAGCGGCCTCAATGGCCTGCATCCGGATGCGGAACACGCGCATCGGCTCGGCGATGTTCTTGAGGGTCTGCGGCCCCAGATCATCGAACTGCGCGTCAATGCGGCGCTTGACCTGATCATGGACATTGGTCGACAGGAAGATGCCGCCCGGATCGGCCAGCCCTTCCAGCCTGACCGCCACATTCACCCCATCCCCGTGCAGGTCGTCGCCCTCCACGACGACATCGCCCAGATTGACGCCGATGCGGAAGATGATCTGGCGGTCTTGCGCCACGTCCCGGTTGCGCTCGGCCATGCCGGTCTGGATCTGCACCGCACAGGTCGCCGCATTGACCGCAGAGTTGAACTCCACAAGAAACCCGTCGCCCATGGCCTTGAAGATGCGCCCGCCGTGCCTGGCGATCATCGGGTCGAAGAAGTCGCGCCGATGGCTGTTCAGGGCGGCAAGGGTGCCTTCTTCATCGACCCCCATCATCCGGGAATAGCCCACCACATCCGCAGCAAGGATGGCAGCCAGCCGACGTTCGACATTCCCTGCGCACATTTCAATTCCTAGGGTCGATATCGTGAAGATTATCCCGGACACGGTCCCGCGATCATACCACCGCTTGCGCGCGGCGTATCCCAAGATTGACGCAAAGCCAGGCAAGAATGGCTGGCGGCCACCATTGCCACGCACCTGTGGACCGCGCTGCCGCCCCCTTTCGCCGGTCCGGGCAGGGTGCGGCGCGGGCTTCCATCGAGGGGCTGACGTTCCTCGGGCCCGGGGGTAGAGTGCGGCAGGCCCCGGCAGCCGGCAAGATGCGACGCGCGGGAGTCTTGAGGTGACGAATGGGCGATTCAGGTGGCGTGCTGCGCGAAATTTCCAACCAGGGGATCTGGACGATGCACCGTCGTGCCATCCTCGACTGGCTTGTGACCGGGACGCAAGAGGAGCGTTTCATCGACAACGTGTTTGTCGCCCTCTGCGAACGCCTGGTCGCGGCGGGGGTGCCGGTCGCGCGGGGCTCGCTCTACTTCAGCACGCATCACCCGCAATGGCTGGGCGCGCGCATCCTGTGGAAAACCGGCATGACCGAGGCGGAGATCAACACCATTGATTATGGGGTGGAGCGGACGCAGCAGTATCTTCTGAGCCCGATGGTCCTGCTTTTCGAGGGCGCCGAAGAGGTGCGTTGCCGGCTGGAGGATGCGCCCGGCGATGCGCCGAACTACCCGCTTTATGACGAGTTGCGGCAGGAAGGCTATACCGACTACATCGCCTGGCCGATCAAGCACACGCTGGGGAAACGCCATTCGGTGACCTTCTCCTCCGATCGCCCGGGTGGGTTCTCGGCGGAGGATATCGCCCTTCTGCGCGACCTCCTGCCGGCGCTGGCGCTGGTGAGTGAAATCCGCATCAAGAACGTGCTGGCGCGCACCCTGCTGCAAACCTACGTCGGGCCACATGCGAGCGCGCAGATTCTGGCCGGGGCAACGCGGCGCGGCAGCGGGATGACCGTCAGCGCGGCGGTCTTGATCTGCGATCTGCGCAACTTCACCGAGATTTCGGACAGATGGCCGCGCGATGACGTCATCGAACTGCTGAACGGCTATTTCGATGCCATCGCGGAGCCGATCGAACGCTTTGGCGGCGAAATCCTGAAGTTCATGGGCGACGGCTTGCTCGCGATCTTTCCGCTGAGCGACCCTGACGCCTCCACGAACCTTCTGAAGGCGATTGGCTCCGCCCGGGCGCTGTTGAAGATCGGCAATGCCGCCAATCTGGAACGCGGGCTGCCTGCTCTGGGCTATGGCATCGGCGTCCACGTGGGGGATGTCATGTATGGCAACATCGGCTCGCGCGCCCGGCTCGATTTCACGGTGATCGGTCCGGCGGTCAATGTGGCCTCGCGGCTGGAGACGCTGACCAAGACCGTGGGCCGGCCGGTCCTGCTGTCAAAGGCCTTCGTCGACATGGCGGATTGCCGATCCGCGGTTGAGGACCTTGGCTTTCACGCCTTGCGGGGGCTGGGGGAGCCCGTCGAAGTCTTCGCACTTCTGGATGCAGAGGCTTTGAGCGCTGACGGACATGCCGGGGACGCTAACCCCTGACAGACGCCCGTGTTTCCGGCCATGAGGTCTTGATCGCTGGTCCCTGATGGCCCTGAGCGCGGATCAGACCTGCCGGCCACGCTTGTCGCGGCGGCAGCCTGCGGCATTGAACTCTGAGGCCGGCCCCGATGGGGCAGGTGCCTGCAGGATCCGGCGGGATGGGGACAGGTTTCTCGGGTCAGCGCCGCGCGCGGGCCTGACGGCCCTGCTCAAAGCGCCGGGGGCACCGACATGGCGGCGAGGTCGACGCGGCGTTCCAGCGCTTCGCCCTCGGCGTCGAACAGGTGGCATTCGGCGACCGAGAAGCCGATGTCGAGCGGCTTGTCATCCTCGATCACCTTCGTGCCGGGCAGGACGAAGCAGAAGTTCTCCTCCCGGCCGGGGAGGGAGGCATAGCCGATGGTCTGCTGGCCGAGGTGTTCCACCACCGAAGGCGTGACGCGCAGGGTGACGTCGCCACGGCCCGGCGTGATATGCTCGGGGCGGATGCCCAGCTGCAGGGCTGCACCTTCCAGCCCGGCGCGGGGGGTGACCGGGATCACGACCCTGGTGTCCTGATACGTCACCTCGACCCCGGCTTCCGAAGTGCCGGTGCAGGTGACGGGCAGGAAGTTCATCCGGGGATTGCCGATGAAGCCCGCGACGAAGCTGTTCTGCGGCTTGTGGTACAATTCCAGCGGTGCGCCGACTTGGGCGATGTAGCCGCCGTTCAACACGACGATGCGGTCGGCCATGGTCATCGCCTCGACCTGGTCATGGGTCACATAGATCATCGTGGCGCCCAGCTGCTTGTGCAGGCGGGTCAGTTCCAGCCGCATGTCGGCGCGCAGCGCGGCGTCGAGGTTCGACAGGGGTTCGTCAAAGAGGAAGATCTCGGGCTCGCGCACGATTGCGCGGCCGATGGCGACGCGCTGGCGCTGGCCGCCGGAGAGCTGGCCGGGCTTTTGCTGCAGCCGGGTTTCCAGATGCAGGATGGCGGCCGCAGCCTCGACCTTTTTGCGGATATGCGCCTCGGAGGCGCGCTCGACCCGCAGGGGGAAGGCGATGTTCTCGTAGACCGTCATATGCGGGTACAAGGCGTAGCTTTGAAACACCATCGCAATGCCGCGCTTGACCGGGGGCAGGTCGTTGACCCGCTTGCCGTCGATCACGATATCGCCGGCGCTGGTATGTTCAAGGCCTGCGATCATCCGCAGCAGGGTCGATTTCCCGCAACCCGAGGGGCCGACGAAGACGACGAATTCGCCCTCTGTCACGTCCAGCGAGACGCCTTTGACGACCTGGATGTCGCCGAAGGTCTTGATCACGGTCTTGAGGGAAAGCTGGCCCAAGCGGGGTCTCCTTGGATGGGACGGCGGTCAGAAAGCAGGGTTCGGAAAGAGAAAGCCGGCCACCCGTCAGGGCAGCCGGCCTTGGGTCTTACTTGTATTCTTCGAGCGCGGCAGCGGCCTTGGTCAGGGCGGCTTGCGGCTCGGCCTTGCCGGTGACGACCGACTGGACCATCTCGATCATGACGTTCTGGAAGCCCTTGTAATCGGTGAACAGGGGCTCGGGCCCGCCCGAGGTGATGCCATCGATGAAAGGCTTCCAATAGGGGTTGGCCGCAACCATCGCATCCACCGCCGGGCCGGGGCGCAGCGGCGTCAGACCGGCGAGGCCGCCGCCTTCATAGGCTTCCTGGATCTCGGGCGAGGTGATGTACTTGGCGAATTCGGTCGCCTTCTCCTCGACGCCCGAACCCTTGAACACGGCCAGCGAGTCGGTGATCAAGAGCGTGCCGGGCGCGCTGGCGGCGGGGCCGAGCGGCAGGTTGGCGACACCCCAGTTGATCGGCGTGTCCTTCAGCTTGAAGGCGGCGCCGACCGAGCCCTGGATCATCCCCACCTTGCCGTCGAGGAAGATCGCCCGGATCTCGTTCTGTTCGTAGGCGGTGGCGCCTTCGACCGAATAGGGGGTGATGTCCTTGTAGGCCTGCAGGGCGGCCAGCACTTCCGGGCTGTCCATCGTGATCTTGCCGTCCTTGTCGATCACGGTGCCGTTGTTGGTGTAAACCCAATGCATGAACTGGTGCATCGTGTTGTCAAAGGTCTTGGCGGGCAGGCCATAGCCCGCGATCCCGGTCTTTTCCTTGATGGCCTTGGCATCGGCGATCTCTTCCGCCCAGGTCGTCGGCGGCTTTTCCGGGTCAAGGCCAGCGGCTTTGAACAGGTCCTTGTTCCAGTAGAAGGCCTTGGTCGAGAAGGCGACAGGCACGCCCCACTGGGTGCCGTCGAAGGTCACGGTGTCGACGATGTGCGGATAGTACGAGGCTTTCTCGGCGTCGGTCATCGGCACCGGAACGATCAGGTCGTTCTTGGCAAACTCCTTCAGCGTGCGCGAGCCGACATAGGCCATGGCCGCCGGGCTGCCTGCTGCGGCCAGCGTGGTGGCCTTGTCCTGGCACTGGGCCCAGCCCACGACCTCGACCTTGATCTGGAAGTCGGGGTTCTTCTCGTCCCAGGCCTTGATGTATTTCTCGTGCACAGGGTCGATCGCATCGCCGCAGTAGATCCAGCTGATGTCGGCCGCCAAGGACGGCAAGGCTGTCGAGCTGGCCAGAACGAGGCCCAACAGGCTTTTGTGGAACAGGGTTGTCACGTCAGATACTCCCGGTTGTGAATGTTGTTATTGTTTCACCGCGCCTGCGGTCAGCCCGCCGACGAGATAGCGTTGCAGGAAGAAGATGAGGACCATCGCGGGCGCAATCCCCACGAAGCTTGCGGCCATCAGCTCGTTCCAGATCACCTCTTGCTTGCCGAAATAGGCGTAAAGGCCAATCGGCAGAGGCATGTATTCGGTCTTGGAATTGAAGGTCAGGGCGAAGATGAACTGCTGCGAATAGGCCCCGATGAAGGTTACGATCGCCACCACGATGATGCCCGGCCGCGCAATGGGCAGGATCACCCGGCGGAAGGTGTAGAACTGGCTGGCGCCGTCCATGTAGGCCGCCTCGTTCAGCTCGGTCGGGATCCGCATCATGTAGGTGCGCAGAAGCCAGATCGCCGAGGGGATCAGGAAGGCCGCCCCCGGGATGATCATCGCGAAATAGGTGTTGAGAAGGCCAAGCGTCCGCATCAGCCGGAAGAGCGGGATCAGAAGCACCGCGCCCGAGAACATCGACACGGCGAGGAACCCGCCCAGCACCAGTCCCATGCCCTTGTAGTCGAACCGCGCGAAGGCATAGGCGGCGGGCACCACCAGCAACAGCACGATCACCGTCGAGGTGACCGAGATCAGGAACGAGTTCAGCACATAGCGCGCAAAGCCCGGCACCGTGTCCCACATGGTGAAATAGGCATTGAAGCTGCCGTTCTTCGGCCAGAAGCTGTAGGGCGAGGAGAAGAGCTGCGCGATGGGCTTCAGGCTGACCAGGAAGCCCTCTATGAAGGGCGACAACAGGAAGAACAGGAAGACGAACAACCCGGCATAGATCGCAATAAGCTCCCACCAGCGGTAGCGGTCGATCATGGCGCGGGTGTCCTGGGATCTCTGTGCCATGTGCGTCACGCTTTTTCGGTGGCCGCAAGGCGGCGGGTCACGTTGAAATAGGCGATACAGAACAGCGACAGGAAGATGCAGATCACCACGGCCCGGGCGGCACCCTCGCCATATTTCTTCGAGCCGATCGCGGTCTGGTAGGTGTCGATGATCATGGTCGTCGTCTCGCCCGAGGGGCCGCCCTGAGTCAGGATCCAGATGATGTCAAAGCTGTTGAAGGTGGCAATCAGCGAGAGCATCGACATGGTGATGATGGCCGGCATCATCAGGGGCAGGGTGATGCGGCGAAAGCGGGTCCAGCGGCTGGCGCCATCGGTCCAGGCGGCCTCGTACAGATCCTTCGGGATCGACTGGATCGCGGCCAGGAAATAGATCGTCACCATCGGCACGCCGATCCAGACGTCGGTGATGATCGTGGCCCAATAGGCGGGGCGGCCATAGGCGAGGAAGGCCACCGGACCATCGACCAGCCCGAACCTCTGCAACAGGCCCGAGATCATGCCAAACTGGCCATTGTACATCCAGCCCCACATGAAGATGCCAATCGCCATCGGCACGATCCACGGCGGCATGGTCAGGATGCGGAACAGGTTGCGGCCCGGAATGGCGCAGTTCAGAAGCACCGCGCCAAAGGTACCGATCACCATCTTGAACAGCACCGAAAAGAAGGTCCAGGTGAAGGTCCGCGTGATCACGGTCAGGAACGTGTCGTTGAAGATCTTGCCGTAGTTCCGCCAGCCGACGTAATCGGTCACCTTGCTGAGGGAGGCATTGGTGAAGGACAGCCGGAAAGTCTCGACCAAAGGCCAGGCCACGATGACCAGCACATAAAGGATGGCCGGGGCCAGAAGCGCCCAGGCAAAGATCATGCTGGCGCGCGACTTGATCATGTCTCAGGCCACCTTGCGAACAAAAGCGTTGTCGTAACGGTCCCAGACCGGGCGCAGATCGACGACCTGCCGTGCGCGGCGCGCCTCGTCGGTGGCCAGCGCCAGGATCCCGGCCTCCAGCGCATCCAAAGGCGAAACCGGCACCGGGCCGCCCTGCATCACATTGGCCACGACGCCCGCGGCCATCTTCTCGTCGGCACCATAATGCTGCGACAGGGCGGTGGCCTGATACTCCACCTCGGTCACCCGCTTTTCCGAGGCGACATCGGTCACCTTCAGGAAACCACGGATGAAATCGCCTTCGGCCTGCCCCTTGGTGCCAAAGACGGCGAAGCGGCGGAACTGGTCGGGTGCGTTCAGGTTGGTGTGGAAGTTCATCCCCACTCCGTTGGCGTATTCGATGATCGCCACCTGATAGTCGATGATGTCGCCATCCGAGTCAAAGACCTTGTCCGAGCCGTTCCAGCCCGAGGGCTTGCGGTGATAGAGGCTCAGGTCATTGACGCCTTCATTGCGCGGGTCATTGGCCGGAATGAAGGTCTTGCGCCCGCCAAAGGAGGCGACCCGTTCGGGCCGCGCACCGATCAGGCCGTTGTAGAGGTCAAGGTCGTGGCAGCACTTTTCCAGCATGAAGCTGCCGGACCATTTTTCGTACCGGCGCCAGTCGCGCATGAAGAAGGCGCCGTGATAGGGGAAGATGTGCTCGGCGGCCTCGACGGAAACGATCTTGCCCAGCTGCCCGGCATCGCGCGCCGCCAGAAGGTCGCGGTAGAGCGGCGCATAGCGCAGCACCAGCCCGACAAGCAGACGGTCGGCGCCATATTGGCCCATCAGGGCGGCCATCTTGTAAGTGTCCTCGATGGTCGAGACGATCGGCTTTTCGGAGAAGACCTTGACCCCCGCTTCCAGCCCCAGCCGGATGTGATCCAGATGCAGATGGTTGGGCGAGCCAACCATCAGAAGATCGAAGCCGCCGGCCCGGACCAGATCCTCGGCCGTGTCATGGGCCTTGCCGGCCGAGATGCCGTGCCGGTCCAGCACTTCCATCCCGGCAGGGGCGGGATCGTGGTAGCCCACGATCTGAAAATCCGGGTCCATCTCGTTGAAGACGTGGCCCAGATACCCAAGACGGTAGCCAAGGCCGATGATCGCGACTCGCATCCTGCGCTCCCAGCGGAGAAATTCTTTTTCTGGATCATGCGCAGATCGGGGCAATGCGTCAAGAAATTTTCACATCAACGAATGTTTTGTGTAATTCGTTTTCACCATTGGTCTGAAATCGGGCAAAGGCGTCCGAAAATGCCAAGGTGCCGCGTTCAGAGCGGGCGGCGGCCCTGCCGCGCCAGGCCCAGGATCGCGGCGCCGATCAGGCCGGGCTCGATGGTGCATTCGGCGGGCACCACCAGCGGCCGGTCAAAGCGGCGCAGGGTGCGGGCGCGCACCTCGCGGTCAAGCGCCGCGATGAGGGGGGAGGCGTTGGAAAGACCGCCGCCCACCGCCATGATTCCGGCGCCGAGCGTGTTTTCCAGCATGGCAAGCGGGCCGGCCAAAAGCTCCAGCCAGATCGCGATGCTGCGCGACTCTGCCGCCTCGCCCGCCATCCAGCCTGCGACGATGGCCTCGCTGTCCGCCTCTTGCCCCGGGTGCAGAAAGGCGTGCAACCGCTCCATCCCGCGGGCGGAACAGACGGCATCGAGACAGCCGCTGAGGCCGCAACCGCAGGGAAAGGCGGGCAGGGTGACTTCGGGATTGCCGAGGATGCGCTGTGCCACCGGCCCGTGCCCCCATTCGCCGGCAAAGCCACCGCCCGCGTTGATGAGTTCACCCCGCACCACGAGGCCGCCGCCGACCCCGGTGCCGAGGATGATGCCAAAGACCACGTCATGCCCGCGCCCGGCCCCCACCGCAGCCTCGGCCAGGGCGAAACAGTCGGCATCATTGGCGAGGTCGATGGGCAGGCCGAGGTCGGCCGCAAGATCGGCTTGCAGGCGACGTCCGGTCAGGCAGGGGATATTCGCCACGGTGGCCAGCCCGGTGTCGGGGTCGATCACCCCGGCAATCGAGAAGGCCAGCCGCTCGGGCCGCAGGGACGCCGCATCAACCGCCGTCTTCAGCGCCGCGACGAAGGCCGGATAATCCTGGGCCGGGGTCGGCACCCGCCCTTGTGGGCGGATGTCGGTGGGGGAGAAGGCCTCGGCCACCTTGATCGCCGTGCCGCCGATGTCGAAACACAGGATCATGCCACGCGGGCTCCGCCGATCCAGGTGGCGCTGGCGCGGATGTCGGATGTCAGGGTGAGGAAATCCGCCCGTGCGCCGGGGCGCAGATGGCCGCGGTCGGCCAAGCCAAGCGCTGCCGCAGGGGCGGCAGAGCCCAGCTGCACGGCCTGCTCCAAGGGCAGGCCCAAGGCCAGATGCACATGGCGCACCGCGTCGATCAGCGCGATATCGGCGCCGGCCAGTGTGCCATCGGCCAGCGTCAGCCGCCCGCCCGCCCGGAAGATCTGCCTGCCGTTCAGCACCAGCCCGGTCAGGTCGCTGCCCACCGTGCTCATCGCGTCCGAGACTAGGAAGATGCACCCCGCCTTGGCGCGCAGGGCCACGCGCAGGGCAGTATTCTCGACATGGAAGCCATCGGCGATCAGGCCGGTTGAAAGCCGCACATCATCCAGCGCCGCACCCACCAGTCCGGGGGCGCGGTGCGACAGGGGGCTCATCGCGTTGAACAGATGGGTGACCATCGAGGCGCCCGCCGCGGCATAGGCGCTTGCGGTGGCGGCGGTGCAGTCGCTGTGGCCGAGACTCACCACCACCCCCGCCGAAGCCAGTGCCTGGACCTGCGCCAGCGTCACCGCTTCCGGCGCCACGGTGCAGATCAGATGCTTCAATGTGCCAGCGGCCTGCAGGATCAGCGCAAGGTCAGCGGCCTCCATCGGGCGGATGAGGTTCGCATCATGGGTACCCTTGCGCGCGGGGTCGAGGTGCGGGCCTTCCAGATGCAAGCCCAGAAGGCCCGGCGCCGTGGCCCCTTCCGCCGCGCTGATCGCGGCCTTGGTCACCTCGGGCGCATCGGTGATCAGCGTCACCATGACCGAGGTGGTCCCAAATCCCGCATGGGCGGCGCAGATCGCGGCGATGCCGGCGGGGCTCGGGTCGTTGTTGAACAGAACCCCGCCGCCGCCGTTCACTTGCAGGTCAATGAGGCCCGGCACGATCCAGCCCGGCACAGGCTCCGCCCCGGCGGAACCGGGCAGGATCTCCACCACGCGACCCGCCGACACGCGCAGGCCGGCGTCCTCGTGCCAGCGCGTCCCGTCGAAAATCCGTTCGGCGTGAAAGAGACCCTCCGCCATTGCGCTCACCAGACCGTGCCGCGCGCGGCGACAGGCTCGACCCGGGTCACCACGCCGTCGCGGTGAAACACCATCCGGTCGTAAAGGTTGCTGATGACGCAGGTGTGGTTCGGGATGACCCGGACCCTTGCGCCAACCTCGGGCCTTGGCGCGGTGCAGGCGCTGAGATCCACCACGGCATGTTCCTCGGAGAGCGAGACGATGCGGGCGCCGGGCAGTTCCTCGATCTCGCCATGGTCGGCAAAGCCGAGAAGGTCCGAGGTCAGCGCCTTGGACCCGCAATCCAAGACCGCCCGGGCAGGCGTCGGGCATGAGACGACGGTTGCCAGCACATGCATCGCCAGATCGCCCGGCCCACATTCCCCGGCCCGCACCATTGAGCGGTCGTTGTAGACATAGGTCCCGGCGCGATGCTCTGTCGCACTCGGCACCAGATGCGCCTTCCAAAGGTCCGGGCTGCCGCCGTTCGACCGGATCGGGCAGGGCAGGCCCGCCTCGGCCAGAAGGGCCATCGTCGCGGCGAGAAACGCCTCGACCTTCGCAGCCCCGCCCGTGGCCGGATAGGTCAGCAGGCCGCCAAAGCGCAAGGAGGGCTGGGCCGCGATCTGCCGGGCGAGGGCGAAAGCCTCCGCCGGGCTTTGGACCCCGCAGCGCCCGGCGCCGGTGTCGCATTCGACCAGCACGGTCAGCGGGCGGTCAGGGGCGAAGGCGGATGCCAGTCCCGCCACCGTCACGTCGCTGTCGGCCACGACCTTCAGGCCGGAAATCCGGGCGTTCAGCGCGGCAAGCCGCTGAAGCCGGGCGGTGCCCAGAAGATTATAGGTGATCAGGATGTCGTCAAAGCCCGCCTCGGCAAAGACCTCGGCCTCGGTCAGCTTCTGGCAGTTGATGCCTTTCGCCCCGGCCTCCAGTTGCTGGCGCGCCACGGCGGGGATCTTGTGGGTCTTGATATGGGGACGAAAGGCCAGGCCCTGCGCGGTCATATAGTCTTGCGCCCGGGCGATGTTGGCCGCGAGCCGCGCCTCGTCGATCACCGGCATCGGGGTCATCACGTCGCTGAGCTTGCTGCCCACCTCGGGCCAGGGAAACGCCATGTCAGTTGCCTTCGCCAAAAGGAGAGGCCATGCGCGGCCAGATATCGCGCCGCACCAGCCGGTAGGGATTGGTCGCCGGATCATTGGGATAGGGCTTGCCGGCCGAGCAGTACAGGATTTCAGAGGCGATCGGCTGGAAAGCGGCGTAGAAATGGTTGGTCGACTTGATCACCAATATCTTCTGCGCCAGAGGGTCGATCCCCAGCGCGGTGAACAGCGAGGGGTCATAGCTTTGCGCCCGCACCGTGTTGAGGATGACCTCGATCCCGGTCTCTGCGCCTGCCGCGTCCAGAAGGGCGATCCGCGCCGCAGGGCCGAAGGGCACGACGCTTTCGCCAAAGACCATCGCGGCCTCGGCTTCCAGCTTGATCACGCGGACGAGGGCATCCAGAGGCTCGCCCGTCAGCGGCGCCGATTTCGCGCCAAGGCGGAGCTGCATCTCGGCCCCTTCGCCGGCGGCAAAGCAGAGCTGCACGGCGACCGGGTCCCAGATCGTCCCCACGGCGACACCGCGCGCGTCCTGCGCCAGCAGTTCCTTCAGGACCACCGTCGCATCGCCCGCCGTCCCACCGCCGGGATTGTCCCACATGTCGGCGATCACCACCGGGCCTTTCGGCGCGGCCATCGCCTGTGCCACGGCGGCCTTCTCATCAATCTGCGGCATCATGTGGCGCCCGCGATTGGCGAAAAGTTCGCGCCCCAGCCGTTCGGCCAGTTCGGCGCCGAGGGAAGCATCGTCATCGGTGACGGCGATCATCTTGGTGCCCATCTCCGGCACATCGCCCGCCATGAAGCCGTGGATGGCGGAAAGGGACAGCAGATGCGGCGTGGAAGCCTCCAGCGCCATCATCCGGTCGACAAAGCCGCGCATCGGCTCGCGCGAGGTGGGGAAGACGTCGATCATCCGGCAGTCAAAGACCGACATCACCGGCTTCACCCGGCCTTCCAGCGTGTCCACCGCGATGCGCCAGAGGTCTTCGGCGCGGTCGACGAAATCGGTATGGGGGAATTCCTTGAAGACCACGAAGAAATTCGCCGCAGCCACCCGCTTGGCCGTCAGGTGGGAATGCGGGTCCAGTTCGGCGCAGACGAGGATATCGGGGCCCACGATGCCGCGCACTCGGGTCAGAAGGTCGCCCTCGGGGTCGAGGTAGCCCTGCGCCACCATCGCGCCATGCAGGCCCAGAACCACGGCATCCACCGGCAGGGCCGCTTGCAATTGGGTCAGGATCTCGTCCCGCAAACCTTCATAGGTCGAGCGCGCCACAAGCCCCGCCGGGTCGGCCCAGGCTGCGGTGCCCTCGATCAGCGTCCAGCCCTTGGCGGCGCAGACCTTGCGGCCGACCGGGATCGGCGCGGTGCACAGCGTCGGCGTCACCGGGTGCTGGCCGGGGGCAGCATAGAGCGAATCCTCGAACCCCTTGCGGTCAATCGCAATCGGCGAAAACGTGTTGGTCTCCGTCGCAAGGGCTGCGACGAAGATGCGCTTCGGGCCTTTCGAGGACTGAGAGGGCATGATCACTCCTTGATATGCGGCAGGTAGCCGACAAACCCCGCGATTTTCCAGCGCCCGGCCTCTTTGCGGCAGATGTAAAGCGTCTGCCAGTTCATCCGCTCGAAGCTGCCGTCGGATTTGGCGAGCCGGCCATCGAACTTCTTGCGCACCATCGCGGCGTCGCCGGTGATCTCGATCACCTCAAGCCTTGTGGCGGCATAGATGCCGTCGCGCGGGTCGCCGGCAAAGGCGCCGGCGGCCTTGGCGGCGCCGAAATCGGCGGCCTGGCGCAGCCATTCGGTGCGGTAGGCCTCCAGCGTCGGGAAGGCCAGGGTGTAGCCATCCGGATCGCCCTGAAAATTGCCGCTGATCCCGGTGAAATTCTCGGCGATGAAATCGCCGGCCACCGCCTCCCAGTCGGCGCTGACGAAAGCGTCGATGTCGCGCGGCACCAGCATTTGCCAGATGGCGTTGCGGTCGGCGTCATCCGCCGGGAAGGGGGTCTTGAACGGATCACGCTCTGCCGTCATTTCATGCGTCCCATGAAAAAAATTTCAGTCCACTTGCATATCTGCTGGAATATTCGGGCCTCATATGGCTAAATGTCAAGGTGGCAAGAAAATGAATTTCGGGATTCATCCAAATGCCGGACCAAGCGATCACTTCAGGTCTCGGGCGGAGGACCCCCGCGCGCAGGCCTTTTGCCGGACGGGAGCGTCATGATCAAAGCTGAAGAGAACGCACGCGAGCCCGCGCCCCAGGCGGCGCCGAACCTCATCATTGCGCTGAGCGACGCCGAGGGCAAGCTTTCCGCGCTGGAAAAGCGGCTTGCCGCTTCGGTTCTGGCGGATGTGAACTTTGCCACCAATGCCTCGATCACCGAAATCGCCGAAAGGGCAGGGGTGTCGCCGCCGACGGTGACGCGGTTCTGCCGGCGCCTCGGGTGCAATTCCTTCTCGGATTTCAAGGTGCAGCTCGCCCGCAGCATCTATGTCGGCCTGCGGTACCTCAAGCCCGAGTCGGTGACCTCCAACGCGGTCGAGGTGGCCGAGGATATCGTGACCAAGGCGCAGAACGCGCTGTTCGAGATGCACCGGGGCCTCGATCTTGCGGCGGTGGAGGCGGCGGTGCGGCTTCTGAGCCAGGCCGACATGATCTATGCCTTCGGCTCGGGCGGCAATTCCTCGATGATCGTGAACGAGCTGCAGAACCGGCTGTTCCGCTTCGGCCTGCGCATCTCGGCCAGCAATGACCATGGCATGAGCCTGATGCTGGCCGCAGCCGCCCAGCCCGGCACGGTGGTGTTCGGGTCGTCGTTCACTGGGCGCAATCTGGAACTGGTGCGCTGCTTTGGCCTGCTGCGCAACCGGGGCATCCCGACCATCGCGCTGACGCAAAGCGGCTCGCCGGTGGCCGAGGCGGCGGATGTGGTGATCGCGGTCGATCTGCCCGAGGGCAAGAACATCTTCCGCGCCTCCTCCACCCGCTTCGCCTTTCTGGCGGCTGTCGACATCGTGGCCAATCTGGTCGCCTATGCCGACCGCGACCGCGCGGCCCGCATCCTGCGCGGCATCAAGGAACAACTGGTCATGCACCGCGACGGCGACGACCGCCAATTGCTGGGCGACTGACCTTTCGGGGGCGGGGGCGCAGGCGGCAGCCCCGGCTTTCGGATTTTGACCTGCCGCAAAGGATAACGACCCATGGGGCAACGTCTTGCCATTGTGACCGGGGCTGCCGGCGATATCGGCCGGGCCATCGCCAAGCGCCTGCGCCGCGATCATGACGTGGTGGTGCTGGCCGACCGCGACCTGCCCGCGGCGGAAAAGGCTGCGGCAGACCTCGGCGCGGGGTTCGTGCCGGTCCAGCTCGACGTGACCGATCCGCAGGCCTGTCTGGCTTTCGCCGAAACGGTGGCGGCTCTGGGATCGCTCCAGACCCTCGTGAACAACGCCGGTGCCGCCCAAGCCGGCAGCCTGCAATCCACCACGCTGGAGAATTGGACGGCGGACCGGGCGCTGAACCTGGATGCCGTCTTCCTCGTCTTCTCGGCCCTGGCGCCGCAACTAAAGGCCAACCAGGGCAGCCTCATCAACATCGCCACGGTCAACGGCCTCGGCGTCTTCGGCCATCCGGCCTATTCCGCGGCCAAGGCGGGGATGATCCATCTGACAAGGCAAATCGCCGTGGAATACGGCAAGTACGGCATCCGCGCCAATTCGGTCGCCCCCGGCACCGTGCGCACCCAAGCCTGGGAGGCGCGGGCCGCTGCCAACCCCGATGTCTTTACCGAAGCCGCCGCCCACTATCCCCTGGGCCGGATCGCAAGGGCCGAGGATGTGGCCGAGGCGGTGGGTTTCCTCGCCTCCGACCTCGCCCAGGCGATCACCGGCGTCTGCCTGCCGGTCGACTGCGGGCTGACGGCGGGCATCCCCGCGCTGGCCCGCACCTTCTCGCAATCCGCTGACTATTGAGGACTTGATGACCCTGTTTCTCGAAAACTCCTGGGCGCTGGAGCCTGCGCCGGCGGGCACCTGGACCCTGCGCCTGACCAATCTGTCCGACACGACTCTGACCGATTTCACCCTGTCGGTGACGACGATTACCCGTGTCCTGCCCGAGCATTTCATCGAAGGCGGCCGCCTGCTGCGCCGCACCGCGAATTTCCACGAATTTGCCCCGGATGAGGGCGTCCGCCTCGCCCCCGGTGCCAGCTGGACCCTGCGGGCCGAGGGGCTGAACCGCTCGCCCTTCCACCGCAATGATGCGGCGAAGTCGGCCTGGGTCACGATGGGTGGCACCGTCCTGCCGGTGCAGGTCGGCGATCTGACCCATGCCGACGCCGCACCCCCCCTGCCACCGCCGCGCCTGCCCGAAGGCCGCCTGACGCTGCCCTTCGCCCTGCTGCCCTGGCCGAACCAGATCGGCGCCGAGCCCGGCCCGGCACCGGTGATCCTCCACGCCGCCCCCGGCACCGCTTTGGCCGACCTGCGGTTGATGCTCTCGGTCGATGCGCTGCACGCCCGCCTCTTCCCCGCCGCCCGCAAGCTCTTCCAGCTGACCGCCGTGCCCGGCAGCCGCGCCCTGGCCTTTGCCACCGATGCGACCCTCGCCGCCGAGGCCTACCGCCTGACCTTTGCCGAAACCATCACCCTGAGTGCCAGCACCGAGGCCGGTCGCCGCTTTGGCCTTCTGTCGCTGGCCCAGATGCTGCACGGCACCTTCACCGACCATGCCTACAAGTTCCCCGCCACCGGCCAGATCACCGATGCCCCGCGCTATGGCTGGCGCGGCTGCCACCTCGACGTCTCCCGCCATTTCTGGAGCTTTGAACAGGTCAAGCGCGTGGTCGATCTGATGGCTTGGCACAAGATGAACCTGTTCCACTGGCACCTGACCGATGACGAGGGCTGGCGCGCCGAGATCCGCGCTTACCCCGCGCTGACCGAGGCGGGTGCGCACCGATCTGCCGATACCCCTGCCATGCTGCCGCAGCTGGGCGACGGGCCGGAGACCTCGGGCGGCTACTACACGCAAGACCAGATGCGCGCCGTGGTGGCCCATGCGGCCGCCCTTGGTGTCGAGGTGATGCCTGAGGTCGAGACCCCCGGCCATGCCTCCTGCGTCGTGGCCGCTTTGCCCTTCCTCGTCGATCCCGACGAGACGCCCAACAGCTATTACCCGGTGCAGGGCTTCCCCAACAACTCCTGGAACCCCGGCATTCCGGAGACCTTCACCGTCCTTGAAACCATCATCGACGAGCTTTGCGAAATCTTCCCCTCGCGCCATTTCCACATCGGCGGAGACGAGGTGGCGCGCAATGCCTGGCTGCAAAGCCCGCGCGCAAGGGTCTTGATGCAGCGCGAGGGCCTGTCGGGCACTTTCGAGCTGCAAAGCTGGTTCCTCAAGCGGATCAAGGACATGCTGACCGCGCGCGGCAAGGTTCTGGTCGGCTGGAACGAGGTGGCCCACGGCGGCGGTGTTCCGCCCGAGGATACGCTTTTGATGGCCTGGGAGAACCCGCAGGTCGGCATCGACCTGGCGCTTGAGGGCTATGACGTGGTGATGACGCCGGGGCAGGCTTATTACCTCGACATGGTGCAGGGGCCGGACTGGCTGGAAAACGGCGCTGGCTGGGCCGGGCCGGTGCCGCCCGAAAAGACCTACGCCTATGAGGCCGAGGGCGACTTCCCCGAGGAGTTGCGCCCCCGGATGCGCGGCGTTCAGGCCTGCATCTGGTCGGAGCATTTCACCACCGTGGACTGGTTCAACGACCTCGTCTTCCCGCGTCTTTCCGCCGTGGCCGAAGCCGCCTGGACCGAGCGCGCCCACAAGGACTGGCTGCGCTTTGCCGCACAAGTCCGGCTGCACCCGACCTTGTGACCAAAAGGGCAGGGGCGCCCCGGTGCCCCTGCCATCCTGACCTCTCTGAAAGACAGACCCATGCGCATCGCCGTTGGTGGCATCCACACCGAATGCTCGACCTATTCCCCCGTCCTGATGCAGGTCGAAGACTTCCGCGTGCTACGCGGGGCGGAGCTGACCGCGCACGAGTATTTCGCCTTTCTAGGCGCGCATCAGGCCGAGGTGGCGCCGCTTCTGCACGCCCGCGCCGTGCCGGGCGGCCCGGTCTCCCGCGCCACCTACGACGCCTTGAAGGCCGAATTCCTGCAAAGGCTGGAAGCGGCCAAACCCTTCGATGCCGTCTACCTTGCCATGCATGGTGCGATGAAGGTCGAAGGCCTGTGGGATGCCGAGGGCGACTGGATTTCCTCGGTCCGCGCCGCTGTCGGCCCCGACATGCTGATCGCCACCAGCTACGATCTGCACGGCAATGTCTCGGCCCGGATCATCGACCAGATCGACATTTTCGCGGCCTACCGCACCGCGCCCCATATCGACGTGGCCGCGACGATGGCGGCGGCCTATGGGATGCTGCTCACGGCGCTGGAAACCGGGGTGCGCCCCGGCGTCGTGCGCGTGCCGGTGCCGCTGCTCCTGCCCGGCGAACGCTCCTCGACCGAGGATGAACCGGCGCGCAGCCTCTACGCCGCCCTGCCGGGGCTGGAGGGGCCGGGCGTCTGGCGCACCGATCTGATGATTGGCTATGTCTGGGCCGACGAGCCGCGCGCCACCGCCTGCGCCGTGGTCACCGGCACCGATCTTGCCGCGACCAGGGCCGCCGCCAGCCGCATCGCGCAAGACTTCTGGGACGCCCGCGACGCCTTCCGCTTTGGCCCCGTCACCGGCCCCCTGGCCGAGATGCTGAATATCGCCGAGGCCACGACCACCGCCCCGATCATCCTCGCCGACAGCGGCGACAACCCGACCGGCGGCGGTGTGGGCGACCGGGCCGATGTGCTGGCAGACCTGATCGCGCGGAATTGGCAGGACGCGCTGGTGGCGGGCATCACCGACCGCCCCGCGGTTGAAGCCTGCTTTGCCGCGGGAGTGGGCGCGCGTCTGCCCCTCACCATCGGGGCGAGCCTTGATCCCGCAGGTGTCTCGGTTCTTACCGAGGCCGAGGTGATCCGCCTCGCGCCCGGCGACAATCTGGCCGAGCGTCAGGCGGTGGTGCGGATCCAGGGCATCACGCTGGTTCTGGCCGCGCGGCGCAGGCCCTATCACAACCTGGCCGATTTCACCCTGCTGGGCCTCGACCCAGCCAAGGTCCGGCTTCTGGTGGTCAAATCCGGCTATCTCTCCCCCGAGCTTGCCCCTATCGCCAACCCCAACCTGATGGCCTTGAGCGATGGCGTGGTCAATCAGGACATCCCGCGTCTGGCCAACCTGCACCGAGCCCGTGGCACCTTGCCTTTCGAGGCCCGCGCCGCATTCGTGCCTGAACCGCAGGTCTCGTCCCGGTTCCCGGCCTGATCATGGGCCCCTGGCTCGACATCCTGCGCCGTCACCGGGTGGTGCGCGCCTCGGCGGCGGCGATCTTCCTTTACGGCTTTGCCGGGGCCGCCACCTCGCCCTACCAATCCATGATCGCGATCCGCGAGCTGGGGATGAGCGACCATGGCTATGCCGTGCTGGCACTCTGTTCCTCGCTCGCCTATGTGGTGATGGCAATCGGCGTGGGCATGATCTCGGACCGGTTCAAAAGCTACCGGCGGCCGCTGATCTTTGTCAGCCTTTTTGGCATTCTCGGCTATGGCATGGTCTGGGTCTTGCCCTCGGTGCCGACCTTCGCGCTGGCGACTCTGGGGCCGCTGGCGCTGTTCCATTCGATCAACTCGATGCTCTTCGGCAATGTCAGCGCCCATTCCGCCCGCTTCGACGCCGACGAAGCGCGGATCTCCAACGCCCTGATGCGGATGATGATTTCGCTGTCCTGGGTGGTGATGCCCGGCGTGGTGGGCCTGGTCTTGAGCGGGCAAAGCAGCATGATGGCGGCCTATCTGATCGCCGCCCTCGTCGCCTGCGGCATCCTGCTGACGGTGACCTTCGGGCTGGAACCTGATGCGCAGCCCCTGGCCGAAATGCCGGAGGTTCTGCCCGAAGCCCTGCCCAATACCCTGCCCAATGCCCTGGCCGAGGCCGAGCTGGGCCCGCCGCCCGCGGTCAAACCACGTGCCCCTTGGGCCGACATCGGGCTGATCCTGCAGCCCGGGCTGCTGATCCGGGTCTTGGGGGTGGCGCTGATCAGCCAGATGCTCAACACAAATGGCACGGTGCTGCCGCTGATCGTGACCGGATCGGCGCAGGGAAAGCCCGAGGATGTGGGCTTTCTGGTCGGCCTCGTCGCCGTGCTGGAGGTGGTCTTCATGGTGTTCTGGACCTGGGCCAGCCGCCGCCTCGCCATCCCCCGGGCGCTGCTGATCTGCGCGGTCCTGTACCTGGGCTACCTGACCGCGATTGCCTGGGCCACGGCGCCATGGCAGGTTTACCTTGCAAGCGGGCTTGCGGGCTTTGCCGCGGCGGGGATGATTTCCTTGCCGATCACCTATCTTCTGGACATGATCCGCGACCGTCCGGGCCTGTCGGCCTCGCTCATCGCGGTGAATGCCTTTGCCGGGGGCGGCCTGGGCGCCTGCGTCTTTGCCCTCGGCACGAGTTTGGGCGGCTATCCCGCCGCCGCCATGCTGAGCGGGCTTTGCGGCACCCTGGGCGCAAGCCTGCTGATCTTTATGGAACGGAGGCGTCCATGACCCCGATCATTCTGGAAATCTGCGTCGACGATGCGGCGGGTCTTGTCGCAGCAGCGGGGGGTGGTGCCGACCGGATCGAGCTTTGTTCCGCGCTGGCCTTGGGGGGGCTGACCCCCTCCGCCGGGCTGATGGCGCTGGCCGCCGATAGCCCGCTGCCCGCGCTGGCGATGATCCGCCCCCGGGCCGGCGATTTTGTCTGGAGCGCCGATGAGGTCCGCGCCATGCGGTCCGAGATCGCCGCCGCCCGCGCCGCAGGGCTGGCCGGCGTGGTGATCGGCGCGTCCTTTCCGGATGGCCGACTGGACGGTGACGTGCTGGCGGAGCTGGTGGCCGAGGCGCAGGGGCTGGATATCACCCTGCACCGCGCGATCGACCTTGTGCCCGATGTGGCAGAGGCGCTGGCGCTTTGCGCGCGGCTCGGGATCAAGCGGGTCCTGTCCTCGGGCGGGGCGCTGACGGCGCTGGCCGGGATAGACCGGCTGGCTGCGATGGTCCGGCCCGGCGTGACCGTCATGCCGGGCGGCGGGGTGAATGCCGGGAATGCGGCGCTGTTCGCAGCACGCCTGCCCCTGACCGAGATCCATGCTTCCTGCTCAGCCCTGCTGGCCGCGCCAGAGGATCCGCGCATCACGCAGTTCGGCTTTCAGCCGCAGGTCGCGCGGGGGACCGATGCCAAGGCGGTGCGCGCGTTGCGGGATGCCTTGGATCAGATCGCGGCGTCGCGGCCCGCAGGGTGGACGTCCTCGTAATATTCGCGCAAGGCCAGGCCGCTTGCGGCCTCCTGATCCAGCACGACGGTCACCTTGCGGTGCAGTTGCAGGGCCGAGGCGGGGCAGGCCGCCGACAATGGACCTTCGACCATCGCGGCCACGGCGGCGGCCTTGGCCGCGCCATGCGCCAGCAGCACCACCTCCTGAGCGCGCAGGATCGTGCCGATGCCCATGGTGATGGCCAGACGCGGCACCTCCTCGGGCGTCGCGAAGAAACGGGCGTTGGCGGCGCGGGTGGAGCGGGTCAGCGTCTTGATCCGGGTCAGCGAGGAGAGGCTGGAAGTCGGCTCGTTGAAGCCGATATGGCCGTTGGCGCCAAGGCCCAGCAGCTGCAGTCCGATATCGCCCGCCGCCACGATTGCGGCTTCGTAACGATCCGCCTCGGCCTCGGGGTCCGCGGCATCGCCGCGCGGCAGAAGGGCTGCCTCGGCGGGCAGATCGACATGATCAAACAGCTGCGCCCGCATGTAGCGCCAATAAGAGCAGGGGTGATCGGGGGCGAGGCCGACATATTCGTCAAGGTTGAAGCTCTGCGCCCGGGCGAAGCTGACCTCGCCAGCCTGATGCAGGGCGATGAGCCGGGCATAGACCGATTCCATCGTCCCCCCGGTTGCCAGCCCCAGGACCGAGGCCGGAACCCGCCGCACCCGCGCCGTGATCAGACTGGCCACACAGGCCACGGCGGTCTCCGCATCGCGCTGGATCAGAACTTTCATGGCGGACCCCTTACAGCGGTTTCCAGGCGAGCGCGTCGATCTCGACCTTGGCATCGACCATCAGCCGCGACTGCACGGTGGACCGCGCCGGCGGGTGGTCGATAAAATGCTTCTCGAACACCGCGTTGAAGCTGGAGAAGTCGCGCGGATCATCCAGCCAGCAGGTGACCTTGATCACATCTTCCAGCCCGCAACCGGCCAGCGCCAGCACGGCCTTGATGTTCTGGATCACCTGTTCGGTCTGGGCCACGATGCCGCCCACCACGACCTCGCCCGCCACCGTGGGCACCTGGCCCGAGACATGGACATAATCCCCCGCCCGCACCGCCTTGGCGAAGGGGCGCTTCTGCCCCCCGGCCTGCGCATCCGCGATGCCATAGCGGATCAGACGGGTCTGTGCGGTCGGTTCGGCCATGGGGAAGCTCCATCTCGGTAATTTTTTTCAAGCTACCTGCAGACGGAGGGGTTCTTCAAGCGAATCCATGCGAATCCGCCCGAAGTCTGTAATTCTATTTCACAAGGCGCCGCGGTGGCGCCCCACCACCTCACCAGCAGCAGAAGCCGCCATCGACCAGCAGGTCCACGCCGGTCACAAAGGTCGCGGCCTGCGACAGAAGGAAGACGGCGGGGCCGACCATCTCGTCCACGCTGGCCATCCGCTGCATCGGGGTCTGTTCCTCGAACAGCTTGGTCTGGTGGACCATTTCGGGCCGGGTGTTCATTGGCGTCGCGGTATAGCCGGGGCTGATCGTGTTGACCCGAACGCCGCGCCCGACCCATTCCATCGCCAGCGACTTCGACATGTGGATCACGCCGGCCTTGGAGGCGTTGTAATGGCATTGCATCAGGCCGCGGTTCACGATCACGCCCGACATCGAGGCGATGTTGACGATGGAGCCGCGCCCGTTCTTCAGCATCGCGCGGGCCTCGGCCTGACAGGACAGGAAGACGCCCTTCAGGTTGATGTCCATCATGGTCTGGAACTGGCTTTCCTCCATCGTTTCAGCCGGGTTGGCATTGGCGATGCCCGCGGCGTTGACGGCCAGGGTCAGCGGGCCAAGCTCGGCCTCGGTGCGGGCCACCGCCTCGTTCATCGCGGCGCCCGAGGTCACGTCGGCCGCGATCTGCAGGCTGCGGCGCCCGGTGGCGGCGATGTAGTCCGCCGTCCGTTGCAGCCCGTCATCGCTGCGCCGGTCCAGAAGCGCCACATCGGCACCGCATTGCGCCAGGCCAATTGCGATGCGCTGGCCGATGCCGCTGCCGGCCCCGGTGACCAGGGCGACATTGCCCGCGAGATCAAAGAGCTTGGGGGCATCAAGAGAGAGTGCAGACATCGGAAAGTCCCTTTTCGACTGGTGGCTTCAACTGGTGGCAAGTTCCATGACGGAGACATTGTTGGCTTCGCTGCGCGCGAGGATGCCGGCCTGGCGGCCATGCGCCATCACCATGATGCGATGAGAGACGCCCAGGACCTCTTCAAGATCGGAGCTTACGACGATCACGCTGCGCCCCTCGGCGGCAAGGTCACGGATGATTTCATAGATCGAGGAGCGCGCGCCGACGTCGATGCCGCGGGTCGGCTCGTCCAGCACCACCACGCGCGGGTCGCGCGCCAGCCATTTGGCGAGGACGACCTTTTGCTGGTTGCCGCCCGACAGCTCGCCCGCCTTCTGCCGCCCGGTGCCCTTGACGCCGAAGCGGCCGATGGCATTGGCGGCAAAGTCGCGCAGGCGGCGCGCGCTGACAAAGCCGTGGGTACCTATGGCCTCGGGGTTGCAGTAGCCGATGTTCTCGGCAATCGAATGGTCCAGGATGACGCCCTGATATTTGCGGTCCTCGGGCACGAGGACGATGCCGCGGTTGATCGCTTCGGAGGGGCGGCGCGGGGTGATATCGGCCCCGTCCAGCTGCACGCTTCCCGCAGCGATCGGGTCTGCCCCGGTGATGGCGCGCACCAGTTCGGTGCGGCCGGCGCCGACAAGGCCGGCAATCCCGAAGATCTCGCCCTTGCGGACCGAAAAGCTGATGTCGCGAAAGGCGCCCGCAGCCGAGGTCAGGCCTGCGACTTCGAGGGTGATCTTGTCTTGCGGGGTGGGCATGGCGGGGAACATCCGGTCGAGCGGACGGCCCACCATTGATTCCACGATGTTGCGGATGGCGACCTGGCCGCTGTCGAACTCCTGCACCTTGGCGCCGTCGCGCATCACCACCACCCGATCGGCGATCTGGCGGATTTCTTCCAGACGGTGCGAGATATAGATGATGCCGACGCCTTCCGACTTCAGCCGCTCGATCTGGCGGAACAGAAGCTGGGTCTCCTCGCCGCCGATCGCGGCTGTGGGCTCGTCAAGGATCAAAAGCCGCGCGTTCAGCGTCAGGGCCTTGGCGATCTCGATCAACTGCTGGTTCGCGGTGGACAGGCCCTCGACCTTGCGGCGGGGCGAGATGTCCAGCCCCAGGCGCTGCAGGCCGGCATAGGCGCGTTCTTCCATCGCGGCCCGGTCGATGCGACCGGCTTTCATCAGATAGCGGCCGACGAAGATGTTCTCGGCGATCGACAGCTGCGGCAAGAGCTTCAGCTCCTGGTGGATCATACCGACGCCAAGGTCCATCGCATCGCGCGGGGAGGCCGGGGCATAGGCTGCCCCAAGCCAGCTCATCTCGCCCGAAGAGGGCTGGACGGTGCCGGAAATGATGTTCGAGACCGTCGATTTTCCGGCACCGTTTTCACCCAGCAGCGCCACGGCCTCGCCGGGATAGACCGCAAGGTCTATCCCGCGCACCACCTCGATCGGCCCATAGGATTTGCGGATGTTGCGCAGGGTCAGGATCGGTGAGGTCTGGGTCATGGTGCTGCCTTTCAGGTCCCGTCCGGATTACGGGTGGTTGGCCACGAAGCCCGGGGCATTCTCGCAGGTGGTCAGAACCGCGTTCGACACCTGACGCTCCGGCACTTTCTGGCCCGCGGCGACAGCGATGGCCGAGTCCACGGCCAGAACGCCCATGTGACGGGTGCTTTGCGTGGCGGTCACGACGAAGGGACCCTTGCACTTGGCCAGATATTCCAGCGCGCTGCCGTCGCCGTCATAGCCGCCGATGGTGATCTTGTCGGAGAGGCCCGCCACATCGACCGCCTTGGCCGAACCCATCGCCAGACCGTCGGCCTGACCGAAGATCATGGTGATGTCGGGATGCGCCGTCAGCATGTTCTGGGTGATGGCAAAGCCCTCGTCGGCGGACCAGCGCTCGGACCATTGCTCGTCCACCAGCTTGACGTCCGGATGTTCGCCGAGCGCGCGCATGCAGCCGGCGGTGCGGTCGACTTCCGGCGTGGTGCCCTTCTGGCCATGGATGATGACCATGTTGCCCTTGCCGCCGGCCTTTTCGATGATCGTGCTGCAGACGGCATAGGAGGATTCGACGCCTTCGCCGCCGATGAACGTGTCACCCGGCGCGCCATCGGGCACGCGGTCGACGTTGATCACCGGAATGCCGGCCGCGCGGGCCAGACGGGTCGGAACCGCTGCGGCGGCGGCGCCGGCGGGGATGTAGATGAAGGCGTCGATGCCCTGCGTCAGCATGTCCTGCACCTGGCTGACCTGGGTCGCGGTGTCGTTCTTGGCGTCAACGACGATGACCTCGATGCCTTTTTCCTTGCCGTAGTTTTCAACGCCGATCTTGATCTGGTTGAAGAAGTCGGCCTGAAGGTTCGGCACGGCGAGGCCGATCTTCTTGAGACCTTCGGCAGAACCCATGGTCGGCAAAGCCAGGGCGATCGCTGTGGCAGCGAGTAGCACCTTTCTGATGTTCATCTCATTCCTCCTCTGTGACTGCGGCTTGCCCGAGGGTCCGGGCGCCGCTTGTGTGACCTGCCCCCGTGCAGGCCGCTCGCTTCGCGGGACGGTCGTCCCGGCGAATTCTCAATTCCGTTTGCGGAAGGTCTCGGCCATCACGGCCAGGACGATGACCAGCCCGATCACCACCTGCTGGACGAAAGGCGAAACGCTGAGCAGGTTGAGGCCGTTGCGCAGGACCCCGATGATCAGGACCCCGATGATCGTGCCGCCGATCCCGCCGGTGCCGCCCGACAGCGAGGTGCCGCCGATGACGACCGCCGCGATCGCATCCAGCTCATAGCCCACCCCGGAGGAGGGCTGCACCGAGTCCAGCCGCGCCGCGAGAACGATGCCCGAAAGCCCGGCCAGCATGCTGCAGACGACATAGACCAGAACCGTGGCGCGCTTGACATTGATCCCGGCCAGCCGCGCCACCTCGGCATTGCCGCCGATGGCATAAAGCGTGCGCCCGCCGAAGCGGTAGCGCTGGTAAAGCAGGGCCACCAGAAAGACCACCAGCATCACCGCCACGGTCGAGGTCAGAAAGCCGCCAAACCGGGTGATGGCCGACATGTTGAACCAGGCCGGAAAGCCGATGATCTGCTGGCCATTGGTGATCATGTTCGCCAGACCCCGCGCGACGGACATCATGGCCAGCGTCGCGATGAAGGCAGGCACGTTGAAGCGCGTGATCAAAAGCCCGGCGATCAGCCCATTGATGGCGGCAGCGCCCAAGGACAGCGGGATGGCCAGACCCATCGGCACGCCCATCTGGACGTTGAGGTAGCCCAGGACCATGATCGTCAGCGCCAGCGCCGATCCGACGGCAAGGTCGATCCCGCCGATCAGGATGACCAGCGTCATGCCCACCGACATGATCCCCAGCACGGTGACCTGATCCAGGATGTTCAGGAAATTGCGCATCGAGAAGAAGGTGTCGGTCCAGACCGTCAGGAACAGGCACAGCAGCACCAGGCCGATCAGGGGCCCCGTGGCGCCGCCAAGCGCCTTCAACGGGTTGCCCGGCGCATTTGCCCCGCTTGCGGTCAACCTCTCCATCCCCGATCCTCCCAGACTTCCGCGACCTTGGTCACGATAGGAATAATTATTCAATGTAGTTCATAAATTCTTACGTCCGGAAATTGACCCGTGTCAATTCCCTTTTTTGCGCCATCCCTTCGGTCAATCGGCGAGTTTCGGCTTGACAGGCTCGACGTTGTGCACGATTTTTTAGTCTTGCATATTTATTCTCGTGAGGTCGCCGTGCAGGACAACACCACAATTCCCGGATTGGAGCGGATCGCCCGCCAGATTCGCCGGCGCGATCTTCAGGCCGTTGTCGAGGCCGGCGCCGGCCATATCGGCGGCGAGATGTCCGCGATCGACATCCTGACCGCGCTCTACTTCCGCGTCCTGCGCGTCTATCCCGACCAGCCCAGGCACCCGGGGCGCGACCGGTTCGTGCTGTCGAAGGGCCATGTCGCCCTCGCGCTCTACATCACCCTCGCCAAGCGCGGCTTCCTGCCCGAGGAGGAGATCAGCACCTTCCTCAAGCCGAAGTCGCGCCTGAACGGCCACCCCAATTGCAACAAGGTGCCGGGGGTCGAGACCAATACCGGACCGCTGGGCCACGGGCTTCCGGTGGCCGTGGGCATGGCCAAGGCCGCCAAGATCACCGGGGCCTCCTATCACACCTATGTCCTGACCGGCGACGGCGAGATGCAGGAAGGCTCCAACTGGGAGGCGATCAGTGCGGCGGCGCAGTTCGGTCTGAACAACCTGACCCTGATCATCGACCACAACCGCTTTCAGCAGGGCGCGGCCCTGGCCGACACCAACAATCTGGCGCCCTTCCCGGAAAAGTTCAAAGGCTTCGGCTGGGATGTGACCGAGATCAACGGAAACGCCATGGCCGAGATCATCCCGGCCTTGCAACAGCGCGGCCCGCGCCCGCTGTGCATCGTGGCCCATACCAACAAGGGCCACGGCATTTCCTTCATGCAGGACAAGGTGGATTGGCACCACAAGGTGCCGAGTGCCGAACAATTTCAGATCGGGCTCGCAGAGCTGGCGGAGGGCGTGTGATGGACCTGGTGATGACCCCTCCGAAGCTGCATGATTGCCGGGATGCCTTCGTGGCCGTCCTCGAACGGCTCGGCGCCGAAAACCCGCAGGTCGTGGCGGTGTGCAACGATTCCGTGGGCTCGTCCAAGCTCGGCGGTTTCAAGTCCAAGTTTCCCGAGCGTCTGGTGAATGTGGGCATTGCCGAGCAGAACATGGTCGGCGTTGGCGCTGGTCTGGCGAATGGCGGGCTCTTGCCCTTCGTCTGTGCGGCGGCCTGTTTCCTGACCGGGCGGGCGCTGGAACAGGTCAAGGCCGACATTGCCTATTCGAATGCCAATGTGAAGCTGATCGGAATCTCCTCGGGCATGGCCTATGGCGAGTTGGGGCCGACGCACCACTCGACCGAGGATTTCGCTTGGACCCGGGTGCTGCCGAACCTGCCGGTGATCGCCCCCTGCGATTCGATCGAGACCGCCGCCGCGGTCGAATGGGCCGCGGGCTATGAAGGCCCGGTCTTCCTGCGCCTGTCGCGGGTGGGCGTGCCGGATCTGCTGCCGGTCGGCCATGTCTTCCAGCCCGGCAAGGCGAACCTCCTGCGCGATGGCGACGCGGTGACGCTGATCGCCAATGGCACGCTGACCCACCGGATGCTGAAGGCCGCGGCCCTCTTGGCCGCCGAAGGCATCGAGGCGCGGGTTCTGAACATGGCAACCGTGCGCCCGATCGACGTGGAAGCCGTCGTTGCAGCCGCCGAGGACACCGGGGCGATCCTGACGGCCGAAGAACATTCGGTCTACGGCGGTCTCGGCTCTGCCATCGCCGAGGTTGTCGTGGCCGAGGCGCCGGTGCCGATGAAGATCCTTGGCGTCCCCGGGATATTCGTCCCGACCGGTTCGGCGGAATACCTGCTGGACGAGTTCGGCATGGCGCCCGCCGCCATTGCCGAAGCCGCCAAGGCCCTGATATCGCGCAAGTCGGGCCGCGCCAGATAGGCCTGCGCAGAACCGGGGCGCGGGCCGATCGCGCGGCACACGCCCCCCATCACCACCTGAAAAGACCGGAGCCGACATGACCCGCGCCATTCTTGCGATTGACCAGGGCACCACCAATTCCAAGGCCGTTCTGGTCTCCGACACCGGCGAGATCCTGTCGCGCGGCTCTTGCCCGGTTGGCCTTGCCCATCCGCATCCCGACTGGGTTGAACAGGACCCTCTGCGGATCTGGGCCTCGGTTCAGGAGGCCATCGCGGCCTGCCTCAAGGCCGGGCCGGAGGTCAGCGTCATCGGTATCGCCATCTCCAACCAGCGGGAATCGGTCACGGCCTGGGATGCCGAGACCGGGCTGCCGCTGGGTCCGGTGGTCAGCTGGCAATGCCGCCGCACGGCGGGGGTCTGCGCGCAGATGACCGCCGCGGGCCATGCGCCCCGGGTGCAGGAACTGACCGGCCTGCCCATCGACCCGATGTTCCCCGGCCCCAAGATGAAATGGCTGCTCGACCGCATCCCGGCGGGGCATCAGGTGCGGCTTGGCACGATTGACGCCTGGCTGATCCATTGCCTGACCGGCGGGGTGGTTCATGCCTGCGACGCCTCGAACGCGGCGCGCAGCCAGCTGTACGACCTGGCCCGCCAGTGCTGGAGCGATGAGCTGTGCACCCTGTTCGGCGTCCCCAGATCCTGCCTGCCCGAGGTGCGCGATTCCGCCTCGCACTTCGGCGTGACGCGCAATGTGGCGGGGCTGGCGGACGGCATCCCAGTCTGTGCCGCGATCGGCGACAGCCATGCCGCGCTTTTCGGGCACGGCGCTTTCCACCCGGGCGATGGCAAGGTGACCTTCGGCACCGGCTCCTCGATCATGACGACGCTGCCCGCCTTCATCGCCCCGCAAAACGGCATCACCACGACCATCGCCTGGGCCCTGGGCGGCAAGCCGACCTATGCTTTCGAGGGCAATATCCTGGTCTCGGCCGCGGCCTTGCCCTGGATGGTCGAAATCCTCGGGCTGAAGGACGTGCAGGCGCTGACCGACCTTGCAGCACAGGCAGAGCCGGGCGGGCCGGGCTTCGTGCCGGCCTTCGTGGGCCTTGGTGCGCCGCATTGGCAGGCCGATGCGCGGGCGCTGTTTTCCGAGATCACCTTCACCACGACACGGGCGCAGATGGCGCGGGCGGTGACCGATTCGATGGCGTTTCAGGCCCATGACGTCTTTGCCGTCATGTCGGCACAATCGCCGGCGCCGCTGGGCCGGCTCTTCGCCGATGGCGGGCCGAGCAAGAACGACTTCCTGATGCAACGCGTGGCCGACATCCTGGACCATCCGCTGATCCAGTGCGATGCGCCCGAAGCCTCGGCCTTGGGCGCGGCCTATCTCGCCGGGCTCACGCTCGGGGTCTGGCCGGATCTGGCCGCCATTGCGGCCCTGCCGCGCAGGGTGAAAACGTTGCAGCCACGCCCCAGCGACCGATCCGAACGGCTCGCCGTATGGAACGCGGCAATCACACGCTCGACACTGGCGATTCGCTGAACTAGGGGTGAATAAACATGCACGCCGGAGCGAGAAATGGGTCGGATCAATGAACTGCGTCTGATTGCGAGGGTCGCACAGATGTACCACAGCGAGGGCAAGCGGCAGGCCGAGATCGCCGAAATCCTGCGGATGTCGCAGGCGACGGTGTCGCGGATGCTGAAGCGCGCCGAGCTGGAAGAGATCGTGCGGACCACGGTGATCCCGCCGCCCGGCACCTTCGCCGATTACGAGACCGCCCTGCGCGAGCGCTATGGCCTGACCGAAGCCATCGTCGTCGATTGTTCGGAGGACCGCGACGGCGCGATCATGGCGCGGATCGGCGAGGCGGCGGCGCATTTCCTGGAAGTGACGATGCAATCGGACGAGATCATCGGCGTTTCCAGCTGGAGCCAGACCATCCTGCGCATGGTGGACAACATCCACCCGTTCCGCAGCGCCAAGGCGAAATATGTCGTGCAGATTCTGGGCGGCATGGGCGAATCCTCGGTCCAGACCCATGCGACCGAATTGATCGCCCGGCTGACCAAGCTGACCGGCGCGCAATCCCGCCTGCTCTTGGTGCAGGGCGTCACCTCCTCGCGCGAGGCGAAATTGGTGATGCTGGCCGATCCGGTGGTGCGCGGCACGATGGATCTGTTCAGCCGGCTGAGCCTTGCGATCATCGGCATCGGGGCGGTGGCGCCTTCCGAACTGCTCGCCCGGTCGGGCAATGTCTTTTCGCCGCAGGAACTGGCCATGCTGAACGAGGCCGGAGCGGTGGGCGAAATCTCGTTCCGCTTCTTCGATCAGGCCGGCAAGCCGGTGGAAACCCCGCTGAACGACCGGGTCATCGGCATCTCGCTGGAAGACTTGCGCAAGGCCGACCGGGTGATGGCGCTGGCGGGCGGCGCTTCGAAGACCGCGGCGATCGCGGGGGCGTTGCGACTGGGCATCATCAACGTGCTGGTGACCGACAAATTCACGGCGGCACGGCTGACGGCCTGATCCCTGCTGCGGGGACGGGCCAGCGCCTATGCCGCGCAACAGGGAGAAGACCATGAAACGATTTGCAGGCCAGACCGTCTTTGTGACCGGCGGCAACAAGGGCATCGGGCGCGGCATCGCCACGCGCTTTGCCCAGGAGGGCGCCCGGATCGCCATCGCGGCCATCGACAAGGACACGCCCGACGTGGCCCGCGCTCTGGCCGAGGAAACCGAAGCCGAGGTGCTGGGCCTCGTGCTCGACGTGACCGACGCCGCCGCGATCCAGGCGGCCTATGGCGAGGCCGAGGCGAAGCTTGGCGCGCTTTCCGTCTCGGTCCAGAACGCCGGCGTCATCACCATCGCCAAGGTCGAGGATCTGACCGAGCGCGAATGGGACATGAACCTCGACGTCAACACCAAGGGCGTTTTCCTGTGCTGCCAGGAAGCGGTGCGCCGCTTTCGCGCCAGCGGGACCAAGGGCCGCCTGGTCAACACCGCCTCGGGGCAGGCGCGGCAGGGCTTCATCTACACGCCGCATTATGCTGCCTCGAAGTTCGGCGTCGTCGGGCTGACGCAAAGCCTGGCCAAGGAACTGGCGCGCGAGGGGATCACGGTCAACGCGATCTGCCCGGGGATCATCCACACTGAAATGTGGGATTACAACGACCGGGTCTGGGGCAAGATGCTGGGCAGCTATGGTCCCGGCGAGTTGATGGCCGAATGGGTCGAGGGCATTCCCATGGGCCGCGCCGGCACCCCGGCCGAGGTCGGGGCGCTGGTGGCCTTTCTCGCCTCGCCCGATGCCGCCTATATCACCGGCCAGACGGTCAATGTGGACGGCGGGCTGATCATGTCCTGACCCGGGCGGTGCCTTGCGCGACCCCGGGGACGGGGCCGCGCAACGGCTTCACAGGTTGCTCATGCCGCCGTCGAGGATCAGCTCGCTGCCCACGGTGAAGCGCGATTCGTCTGAGGCAAAGTAGACGAAGGCATCCGCCACCTCGCGCGGATCGCCAAAGCGGCCGACCGGCAGCTGGCTCAAGATCGCCGCCTGCATCCCGCTCAACTGTTCCGCCGACAGGCCGAGCTTGCCGTACAGCGGGGTGGAGATCGGGCCGGGGCTGACCACATTGGCGCGGATGCCGCGGCCGATCAGCTCGCCCGACAGCGTCTTGGCCAGCGAGATCAACGCCGCCTTGGTCGCGGCGTAAAGGCTGGAATTGGGCATCCCGATATGGGCGTTGATCGACCCGTTCAGCACGATCGAGGCGGGGTTGCTCAAGACCGGCAGCAGCGCCTGGATCAGGAAGAACGGCCCCTTGACGTTGACGGCGAACGAGCGGTCGAAGGCGGCCTCGTCAAAGCCCTCGACCGGGCGGAAATCGCCGATGCCGGCATTGATGACCAGAGCGTCAAGATGGCCGAATTCGGCGGCGACCTGTGCCGCGATCCCGGCTTGTGCGGCCACGTCGCCGGCGTCGGCGAGGATGGTCAGGACATCCGGACCCAGATGGGCTTTCGCCTCGGCCAGGGTTTCGGCCCTGGTGCCGGTGATCGCGACGCGCGCGCCCTCGGCGAGGAAACGTTCGGCGGTGGCCAGGCCAATGCCGCTGGTGCCGCCGGTGATCAGGGCGGTCTTGCTGTGAAGTCGTGCCATTTTGGAAACTCCTGTTGCGATGTGGCGCCAATCTTGTTGGCTGTCAGGAACATGGTCTTGTCCGAAACTGGCACCAATGGCACAATCATGCGTGTTATGTTCAGCTTTCCTGAATTGAGGCATTGGGGTGGATCGGTTACGCGCCTTTGAGGTCTTCGCCGCCGTCGTCGCCCGCGGCGGGTTTGCCCGGGCGGCCAAGGCACTGGGCACCTCGCCGGCCAATGTGACGCGCTATGTCGCCGAGCTGGAGGCGCATTTGGGCACCAGGCTTTTGAACCGCAGCTCGCGGCGGATTTCGCTGACTGACGCGGGCAGCGACCTCAACGACCGGCTGAAAACCGTGCTCGACGACATTGCCGAGGCGGAGGCTGCGGCCTCGGCCAGCGGCACGCCGCGCGGCCGGCTGCGGATCAACGCGCCGTTGAGTTTCGGGATCAAGCACCTGGCGCCGCTCTGGCCCGGTTTCATGGCCCTGCATCCCGAGGTCGATCTGGAAATCACCTTGTCGGATCGGGTGGTGGACTTGGTAGAGGAGGGCGTGGACCTTGCGATCCGCATCTCGCGCGGCGGCTCGCAGACCCATGTGGCGCGCAAGCTTGCGACCTCGCGCAATGTGCTTTGTGCAGCACCCGCTTATCTCGCGCGCCATGGCGTGCCGCAGGTGCCGCAAGACCTGACCCGGCATCGCTGCCTGACCTATAGCCTTGGCCTGACCCCCGAGGAATGGACGCTGAAAGACGCCGAAGGGCGCGAGCATCGGGTGCATGTCGGCACAAGGTCCAGCACCAACAATGGCGACACGGCGCGGGCGATTGCGCTCGCGGGGCAGGCGATCATCTGGCAGCCGACCTTCCTGATCGGCGAGGATCTGCGCCAGGCCCGGCTGGTGCCGCTCTTGCCCGGCTACCACCTGCCGGACATCGACATTCTGGCGGTCTATCCCAGCCGCAGGCATCTGTCGGCCAAGGTGCGGCATATGGTCGATTACCTCGCCGATGCCTTCAAAGGGGTTCCGCCCTGGGACGCCGCCTGACCGACGTTTGTGTCATGGCCCCATACATTCCGGTCCCGGCGCGATACCGCTGTATTGTTTGAGCGGCGGCGCGGGGCTGGCATTTTGGGCAGCGCCGGGCATGGCAGGCCCGCCTTTTCATGCACCCCTTCAGGAGACCCTTGCAATGGCACCCCTCTCTGGCACATCGGCCTATGCAGACCCCGAGAACCCCGCATTGCCGCCCTCCACCTTCCGGCTGGATCTTTCGCGGGCAGCGCTGGTCGTGACCGATCCGCAGATCGACTTCCTCAGCCCCAAGGGGGCGGCCTATGGCGCCTTTGGCGCGAGCATCGAGGAGATCGGCACCGTTCCCAACCTCTTGCAGCTGTTTCTGGCGGCCAAGCGGGCGGATATCCCGGTGGTGATCTCGCCGCATTATTACTACAAACACGACCACGCTTGGGATTTCGCCGCCCCCGGCGAACAGCTGATGCACAAGCTGCGGATGTTCGACCCCCGCGATCCCCTGTCGCTGGAGGGTTTCGACGGCTCGGGCGCCGATTGGATGCCCGAGTTCAAGGACATCATCCAGGACGGCAAGACCATCGTCTGCTCGCCCCACAAGATCGCCGGGCCGCAGACCAATGACACGATCTTCCAGCTGCGCAAGAAGCGGGTGGATCAGGTGATCCTGGCCGGGATGGCGGCGAATTTCTGCGTGGAATCGCATCTGCGCGAGTTTGTCGAACAGGGCTTCGAGGTCGTGGTGATCCGTGACGCCACGGCGGGCAGCAAAATTCCCGAAGGCGATGCCTATGCGGCGGCCCTGCTGAATTTCCGCTGGCTGGCCAATGGCTTGTGGACCACGGCTCAGGCGGTCGAGGCCCTGGCGCAGCCAAGGCCCGCCGCAGCCCGGTAAGGCGCCGCGCGGGCCCGGCCTAAACCGGCTGTTCCCCGGCGAGGAGGGCAGCCCCCGGCACCTCGGCCATGGCGCGCGGGTCATGGCCGTCCGGCTTGCCGTAAAGCCCGATATTGGCATCGCCCCAGGTCTTCAGCGCCCGCAGGATCGGCTCCATGCTGCGACCAAGGTCGGAGAGGCTGTATTCCACCTTGGGTGGCACCTGGGCATAGACCTTGCGGGTGATCAGCCCGTCCTGTTCCAACTCGCGCAGTTGGTTGGTCAGCATGCGCGGCGTGCAGTTCTGCGTCTCGCGGCGGATCGCGTTGAAGCGCAGCGTGCCGGCCAGAAGGTGCCAGAGGATGATCGACTTCCACTTGCCGTCGATCAGGCCGATCGCCGCCTCGACCGAACAGCCCGGATTGCAGTCAAAGCGCGAGAACCTCGGTTTGGCCAATTTTACGGTATCCTTTTCGATACTATATACAGTTTTTGTCTGTATTGCGTCGAAGCGTATCTAAGCACAGATCTCTCCGCAGCAACAGGCGAAATGGAGAAGCCAGATGAAAGCGATTGGTTACACATCCGCGGGCGCGATCGACCGTCCCGAGGCGCTGGAGGATATCGAACTGCCGCGCCCGGTGGCGTCGGGCCATGATCTTCTGGTCGCGGTGCAGGCGATCTCGGTCAACCCGGTGGATACCAAGGTGCGGCGCAATGCTTCGCCCGAGGCGGGCCAGTACAAGGTCCTGGGCTGGGATGTCGCGGGCCGCGTGGTCGAGGTCGGCGCCGAGGTGACGGGCTTTGCGGTCGGTGACGAGGTCTATTATGCCGGCTCGATCGCCCGGCCGGGGGCCAATAGCGAATTCCACCTGGTCGATGCCCGCATCGTCGGCCGGAAGCCCGCGACCCTCTCCCCTGCCGAGGCGGCAGCCCTGCCGCTGACCGCGATCACCGCCTGGGAGATGCTGTTTGACCGCATCGACATCCGCCGCCCGGTGCCCGGTGCGGCCAATGCCATCCTGGTGGTTGGTGGGGCAGGCGGGGTCGGCTCCATCGCGATCCAGCTGATCCGCGCCCTGACCGACCTCACGGTGATCGCCACCGCCTCGCGGCCCGAGACGCAGGACTGGGTCCGCGAACTTGGCGCCCATCATGTCATCGACCACAGCAAGCCTCTGGCGGCTCAGGTCGAGGCTTTGGGCCTTGGAGCGCCGGCCTTCGTGTTTTCCACCACCGAAACCCACCGTCACATCGGTGAAATCGCGGCGCTGATCGCCCCGCAAGGCCGCTTCGGCCTGATCGACGACCCGGAAAGCCTGAACATCATGGGTCTGAAGCGCAAGGCCGTGTCGATCCATTGGGAGATGATGTTCACCCGCCCGATGTTTGCCACGCCGGATATGGACGAACAGGGCAAGCTGTTGAACGCCGTGGCAAAACTGGTGGACGAAGGCCGCGTCAAGACCACCGTGACCGAGGTCCTGTCGCCGATCAACGCGGCGACCCTGAAACAGGCCCATGCCCTGATCGAGACCGGCAAGGCGCGCGGCAAGATCGTCATCGCGGGCTTCTGATCCCGGATGCCCCCTCAGCCCTGGTGCGGCAGGCCTTGCCGCACCAGGGCCACGAAGGCGCGCAGCTTGGCGGGCACATGCCGGCGCCCGGGGTAGTAAAGGCACAGGCCCGGGAAGGGCGGCGTCCACTCCGGCAGAAGCTGGATCAGGCGGCCCGCGGCCAGATCCCCTTCGACCAGCCAGTCGACCAGATAGCCCAGGCCCAGCCCGTCCAGCACGGCCCGGTGCACAAGGTCGTTGTCGTCCAGCACCAGAGGGCCCTGCGCATCCAGCGTCAGCGTCTCGGCCCCGCGCGACAGCTCCCACCGGTAGATCGCCCCGCTGGATAGCCGGTAGCGGATGCAGGGGAAGCCAGCCAGATCGGCGGGCGTCCGGGGCAGGGGGCGGCCCGCCAGAACGGCCGGGGTGCCGACAATGACCGAGCGGATCTCGCCGCCGACCGGCACCGCGATCATGTCGAGCGGCACCGCATCGCGCAGCCGCACCCCGGCATCAAAGCCCTGCGCATTCACATCCACAAGGCGGTCTTCGGTGACAACCTCCACCGTCATCTGCGGATATTGCCGCAGATAGGCGGTGATCAGCGGTTGCAGACGCACCGCCGCCCCCCGCGCCATGTTCAGCCGCAAGGTGCCGACCGGGGTGGCTTGATGCTCACCCGCCCCCTCGATCGCGCCACGGATGGAACCAAGGGCCGGACCGATCTCGGACAGGAACTGCTCTCCGGCCGCCGAAAGTGTCACGCTGCGGGTGTTGCGGTTAAACAGGCGCACCCCCAGCCGCGCCTCCAGCGCCGCGATGGCCTGGCTTATCGCAGACGAGGAAATCCCCATCTCACGCGCCGCCGCCCGAAAGCCGCCGTGGTTTGCGACGGCCACCACCGCCTCCAGCTCTGCCAGATTGCCACGGAGCATTGTCCGCATTTCCTTATCAGCACGTGCAGGATTGACCGAATTATCAAAGCAATCCTGCGGGACTAGATCGGCTTGGTCAATCGGAGAAATACCATGAACACCATCGACAAGATCTATATCGACGGCGCTTTCGTTACCCCCGAAGGCACCGAGGTCGCCAACCTCACCAACCCCGCCACCGAAGAGGTGATCGGCACCGTGCGCCTGGCCAATGAGGTCGACGCGCACAAGGCCATCGCCGCCGCCGCCCGCGCCTTCCCCGCCTTCTCGTGCAGCCCCAAGGCCGAGCGGATCGCGATGCTGCACGCCCTGGCCAGCGCCGTCACCCGCCGCGCCACGGACCTGCGGGCGGCGATGGCCGAGGAATATGGCGCGCCGGGCTATTTCCTCGACTTTTCGGCTCAGGCCGCCGCCGCGAACTTCACGACCATGGCCAAGGTGCTGGCGGATTACGACTTCGACCGCCGGATCGGCACCTCTCGGGTGACGATGCGACCGCATGGCGTGGTGGCGGCGATCACGCCCTGGAACAGCAATATCGGCTTCATCACCGGCAAGATGGCCGCAGCCCTCGCCGCAGGATCCACCTTTGTCATCAAGCCCAGCGAGATGAGCGCGCTCCAGACCCGGGTTCTGAGCGAGGCGCTGGATGAAGCGGGCCTGCCGCCGGGCCTGTTCAACATCGTGACCGGGCGGGGCGAGGTGGTGGGGGCGGAACTGTCGCGCCATCCCGATGTCGCCAAGGTCAGCTTCACCGGATCGACTGCCGTCGGCAAACAGATCCTGCGCGCGGCGGCGGAGACGATCAAGCGCGTGACGCTGGAACTGGGTGGCAAGGGGCCGAACATCATCCTCGACGATGCCGATCTGGACCGGGCGATCCCCTCGGCGCTTTTGGCGGGCTTCGTCAACAGCGGGCAGGCCTGCGTGGCGGGCACCCGCCTTCTGGTGCCGCGGGCCCGGTTGGAGGAGGTTCTGGCCCGCCTCCGCCAGGGGATCAGCGCCTTTGGTGTGGGCGGTCCCGAGGTGCCGGGTGCGATGATCGGCCCGATGGTCAGCCAGAAGCAATTTGACCGCGTGCAGTCTTATATCGCGCTTGGCCTCGCGGAGGGCGCCGCGCTGGTGACCGGCGGTCCGGGCCGGCCCGAGGGCATGACGCGCGGCTGGTTCACCCGGCCCACGATCTTCTCCAACGTGACCAACGTTATGCGGATCGCCCGGGAGGAGATCTTCGGCCCGGTGCTGGTCGTCATCCCTTATGGCAGCGACGACGAGGCGGTGGCGATCGCCAACGACACCTCCTATGGCTTGCAGGCCTATGTCCACGGAGGCGACCCGGCCCGGATCGCCGCGCTGGCCGCGCGGCTCGACTCCGGCCGGGTGGTGATCAACGGCGCGCCCCATGACCCATTGGCGCCCTTTGGCGGCGTCAAGCACTCCGGTCTCGGGCGCGAATACGGCGTCTTTGGGCTGGAGGCCCATCTGGAGCCGCGCGCCATTCTGGGCTGAACCACGCCGCCCCGGCCTCTCGCCCCCGCAGGGCCAAGACCTACCATCGGCATCACAGGTTTATACGGTGGTATGACTGTCCCTGCGGGGGCGATTGGCGGCACACTGGGGCAAATCGACTGCAACCGGAAAGGTTCCGACATGGGATACGAGATTTCGATCAACGGACAGATGACCTCCGTCGATGTCGAGGCAGAGACCCCGCTCTTGTTCGTGCTGCGCGACACGCTGGGGATGGTGGGCACCAAATACGGCTGCGGCATCGCGCAATGCGGCGCCTGCACGGTGCTGGTCGATGGCCAGGCCGTGCGGTCGTGCCAGCTGACGGTCGATGCGATTGCCGATGCGAAGATCACCACGATCGAGGCGATCGAGGAGGACGCGGTGGGCGCCAAGGTGGTCGAGGCCTGGGTCTCCCTTCAAGTGCCGCAATGCGGCTACTGCCAGTCCGGGCAGGTGATGGCGGCCACAGCGCTTCTGAAGGAAACCCCGCATCCGACGGATGAGGATATCGCCACGGCGATGACCAACCTCTGCCGCTGCGGCACCTATAATTTCATCGCTGACGCGATCCGTCAGGTCGAGCTGTAAGGAGGCCGCGATGCAGACCAATCAAGCCCAACCGCAAAAACTGGCCCAACCGCAAAAACTGACCGACATGTCGCGCCGCCGCTTTCTGGGCGTCAGCGCCGGGGCCCTGGCCCTGTCGGTGATGCTGCCCGTTGGCCGCGGCCCGGCCATGGCCGAGACCGCCGCAGTCGTGCCGGGCACAAGGATCCCGGCCTTCCTGGAAATCTCGCCCGAGGGCCATGTCCGCCTCCTCAGCCCCTTTGTCGAAGGCGGGCAGGGCATCGCCACCGGCATGGCGCAGATCGTCGGTGAAGAGCTCGACGTCGACCCCGAGAGCTTCGAGGTGGTCTGTGCCCCGCCCGGGCCGGATTATCTGGTGGTCGGCGGCATCAGGATGACCGGCGGCAGCTTCTCCACCCGGTCGAGCTATCCGGTGATGCGCCAGCTCGGCGCTACCGCGCGCGAGATGCTGCTGCGCGCCGCGGCGGCCCGTATGAAGGTGCCGCAGGCGGAGCTTTCGACCGAGAACGGCAGGATCCTCCATGCCGCGACCAATGCGAGCCTTGGCTATGGCGAGGTCGCCACCGAAGCCTTCGCGCTGGAACCGGCCAAGGATGTCGCCCTCCGCGACCCGGCGAGTTTCAGGTACATCCGCCAGCCGATGGCCCGGCTCGATGTGCGCGACAAATCCACCGGCAAGGCGCGCTACAGCATCGACCATGCGGTCGAAGGCATGCTCTTTGCCGCTGTCCAGCACGGCAAGTATTTCGGCACCAAGCCTTTGAGCCTGACCAACGAGGACGCCATCAAGGCGATGCCGGGGGTGCATTCGGTCCATCTGCTCGATAATGCCGTGGCGGTCTGCGCCAACAGCTGGTGGCGCGCCCGCATGGCGGCAGAGGCGGCCGAGGTGGAATGGTCCAAACCCGCCGCCACCGGGCTCGACACGATCTCGGAGGCGTACAGCAACGCCGCCATGCTGAAGTCGCTGTCCGACTACAGCGGCGTCACGGTGCCCGCCGAGACCAGGGGCGATGTCGAGGCGGCCTTCGCCAAGGCCGCCACCGTGGTCGAGGCGCGCTATGACGCGCCCTACCTCACCCATGGCCAGCTGGAGCCGCCCTCGGCCACCGCGCGCTTCAATGCCGATGGCACGCTGGATGTCTGGCTGCCCAACCAGATGCCGGAGTTCTTTCAGGCCGTCTCGGCCAAGGTCGCGGGGCTGGAGGCGGGGCAGGTCAAGATCCACTCCCCCATGCTCGGCGGTTTCTTCGGCCGGCACTTCATCTATGGCCCGGCCAACCCCTTCCCGCAAGCGATCCTTCTGGCCAAGGCCACGGGCAAACCGGTCAAGGTGGTCTGGTCGCGCGAGGAAGAGTTCCTGAACGACGCCTTGCGCCCGCTCAGCACCTCGAAATTCCGCGCAGCGCTGGACAAGGACGGCATGCCCGTCGCGCTGGATGTGCTGACGGTGGGCGAAGGGCCGATCGGCCGCTACTTCGGGCTGGACAAGGCCGGGGTGGACAGTTCCGCCGTCGAGGGGATCGTGGCCAAAACCTATGCCATCGCCCATGGCCGCGTGGCCTATGGCAAGGTGCCGCATCCGGTGAACATCGCCTTCTGGCGCTCGGTCGGGCATTCGATGAACGACTTCTTCTATGAAGGCTTCTTCGACGAGATGGCCGATGCCGGCAAGCAGGACCCCTTCGCGCTGCGCAAGGCGCTGGTCAAGGACTCGCCCCGCCACCTCAAGCTGCTGGAAACGGTCGAGAAACTTTCGGGAGGCTGGCAGCGCGGACCTTACACCAAAGACGGCGTGACCTATGCGCGCGGTGTGGCGATGGCCTCGCCCTTCGGGTCGGAAACCGCGACGATTGCCGAGGTTTCGCTGCAGAAGGGCGCGGTGAAGGTCCACAACATCTGGGTGGCCTTCGATCCGGGCAGCATCGTCAACCCGGCGATCATCGCGCGGCAGGTGGAATCGGCGGCGGCGCTGGGCCTGTCGGCGACGCTCTTTGAGCAGGTGGTCTATGAAAAGGGCCTGCGCCGCGACCAGAACTTCGACACCTACCGCATCCTGACCCGCGACGACATGCCCAAGGTCCATGTCAGCATCGTTGAAAGCGGTGCGCCGATGGGCGGGGTGGGCGAGCCCGGCCTGCCCGGCGTGCCCCCCGCCGTGGTGAATGCGGTGGCGGCCCTGACCGGCACCCGCCCGCGCAGCCTGCCGCTTGCCAACATGTCATTCTCTTAAGGAACCCCAAGATGACCCTTCCGCTTCGTTCTGCCCTGGCGCTCGCGCTCGCCGGGCTTCTGACCGCGACCACCGCTTTCGCGCAGGACGCCGGCGATGCCGCCGCCGGCGCCAATGTCTTCAAGAAGTGCAAAAGCTGCCATCAGGTGGGCGCGGGCGCCAAGAACGGCATCGGCCCCGAACTCAACAACCTGATGGGGCGCGAGATCGGTTCTGTCCCGGGCTTCAAATACTCCAAGCCCCTGCAGCCCACGGGCGAGGTCTGGGATGCGACCAGCCTCGGCGCCTTCCTCGCCAACCCCAAGACGGCGCGGCCGGGGTCCAAGATGACCTTCGCCGGGCTGAAGTCAGACACCGATATTTCCGATGTTCTGGCCTATCTGGCCAGCGCCTCGGGGAGTTGAGCGCCGCAGACGCGGCCTTGCTTGACAGCCCCTCACGCCGCAAGACAGGATGACCGGCATGGATGACACCCAGCACCTTCTGGATGCGCTTTTGCCGGTCAACTTCCTGTTGGCCTTCGGCATTCTGGCCGCCATCGCCTCGCGCGTGCTGCGGCTCAGCCCGATCGTCGGCTATCTGGCGCTGGGTCTGGCCTATCGGGTGCTGGGCATCAGCGTTGGCCCGTCCGAAGGCACGATCCAGATCCTAGCCGAGCTGGGTGTCCTGTTCCTGCTGTTCGACATCGGCCTGCACTTTTCCTTCGGCCAGATCCGGGCGCATGCGCGGGATATCCTCGGCTTCGGCCTGGCGCAGGTGGTGGCGGGCACCGCGGCGCTGAGCGCGGTGGCGCTTCTGGCGGGCATCGCGGCGGGACCTGCGGTTCTGGTGGGCGCCACGCTCGCCCTGTCTTCAACCGCCGTGGTGGCGCAGCTGATCGCGGCCCGGCACCAGCAGGGCTGCCCGGTTGGGTTGACCGCCACTTCGATCCTGATCTTTCAGGATATCGTCGCCATCTTCATCCTGATCGTCGCAGGCTCGCTGGAGACCGGCGACGCCTTGCTGCCCTCGGTTCTCATGGCGCTGGCCAAGGCGGGGGCGGCCTTCGGGATCTCGATGCTGCTGGCGGCCTATGTCGTCAAGCCGGTGCTGCATCTGATCTTCCGCTCGCAGAATGAAGAGGTCTTTACGGCCATCGCCATTCTTGTAGCGCTCAGCGCGGGCTGGGCCACGGGCACCATCGGGCTTTCGGTGACGCTGGGCGCTTTCCTCGGCGGGGCCATGCTGGCCGACACGCCCTACCGCCCGATCATCCAGTCCGAGGTCAAACCGTTTCGCGGCCTGCTCCTGGGGTTCTTCTTCTTCTCGGTCGGCCTGTCGCTGGACGTGCCGACGCTGGCGCGGCTTTGGCCCTTTGTCCTGCTGGTGGCGCTGGCGCTGACCCTGGTCAAGATCGCCACCAATGCCGGGGCGAGCCTGCTCTTCCGCTGGTCGGTGCCGGGGTCGCTGCAGATCGCCTTCCTTCTGTCGCAGGGGTCGGAGTTTGCGCTGGTCATCTTCAACCTGCCGGCGGTGCGCCATGTCGTGGGGGTCGAGGCGGCCTCGGTCCTGATCGCGGCGGTGACGCTGACGCTGGCCGCCACGCCCAATGTCGCCGACCTTGGCCGCACCATCGCCGGCCGCCTGCGCGCCCTGCGCACCAAACGCGTCGAGGCAGAGCTGGTCCCGCTTGAGCTGGAAGGTCCGGTCCTGATCTTCGGCATGAACCGGCAGGGCCGCAGCGTGGCCGATGCCCTGAAGGATATGGGCATCGCCTATGCCGGCATCGATGAGGCGCCGGCGCGCTTCCGCGAGGCCCTGGCCGATGGCTACAAGGTCTATTTCGGCGATCTGCGCGACCCGCGGATCTGGGCCGCACTGGCGATGGAGGGGCGCAAGGTGCTGTTGCTGGCCGAACCGAACATGGAGGCCGTAACACAGCTGGCGCCCGTTGCACGGCGCCGCTTTGCGGAGTTGCAGACCCTTGCCGTGGTGCCCGACCATCTGGCCGCGGCGGAACTGTCGGCGCTGGGTCTGGTGCCCATCGTCGAGAGCGGGACCGGCGGGCGTACGCAGGTCGCCCGCGCCGTGCTGCAGGCGCTGGGCCTGCCCGAGGCGGAGATCGACGCCTGGGAGGCCGACAAGCTGCAGGGCGCCGATCTGGCCGCGTAATCCCTTGCCAGCCGGGTCAGGCCCGCATCGAAGCGGGGGGGGCCTCGCGCAATTCGGCCTCCTGCAGTGCGGCCAGATGGCGATGCACCGCCGCGATCACGACCGACCCTTCGCCCACGCCCGAGGCCACCCGCTTGATCGAGCCGGACCGCACATCGCCCACCGCAAAGACGCCGGTCAGGGTGGTGGCAAAGGGCGAGGCGGCCTGACCCTCGCCGGTGCGGATGAAGCCCTTGTCGTCCAGCGGCACGCAGCCGTTCAGCCATTCGGTGTTCGGATCGGCCCCGATCATCACGAACAGATCATGGGCCGGCATCACGGTGACCTCCTGGCTGCGCAGGTTCTTCCACACCACATGTTCCAGATGAGCTTCGCCACGCAACTCTATGATTTCGCTGCAAGGATGCAGGGTGATATGGGGCGAGTTCATGATGCGCTGCACCAGATAGTCCGACATGCTGGCGGCGAGACCCTCGGCGCGGACCAGCATGTGGACATGGCGGCAGGACTGCGACAGGAAGACCGCCGCTTGCCCGGCGGAGTTGCCGCCGCCGACGATGACGATGGTGGCATCCTTGCACAATTGCGCTTCTGCGGAAGTGGCGGCGTAATAGATCCCCGCGCCCTCGAACCTGGCATAGTCGGGCAGTGACAGGCGGCGGTAGCGCGCCCCGGTGGCGATGACCACCGCCTTGGCCCGCACCCGGGCCGCGCCCTCCAGTTGCAACGCATAGGGCAGGCGGGCGCAGTCGAACTCCACCATCCCGCGCGAGATGGCGAACTGGGCGCCGAATTTCTGCGCCTGGATCAGGGCGCGGTTCGCCAGGGCCTGACCGGAGATTCCGGTCGGAAAGCCCATGTAATTCTCGATCCGGCTGGAGGTCCCGGCCTGCCCGCCGGGGGCGTCGCGTTCGACCACCAGCGTGCGCAACCCTTCCGAAGCGCCGTAGACCGCCGCCGAAAGGCCGGAGGGCCCTGCGCCCACCACCACAAGGTCGAAGACCTGTTCCTCCAGCCCGGCGCCCGACAGGCCCAGGGCATCGGCGATCTCGGTGGTCCGGGGTGTGCGCAGTACCTCGCCGCTGGTCAGCACCAGCGCCGGCAGATCGGAGGGCGCAAGGCTCAGGGCCTGCACGAAGTCCCGGCCGTTCTGGTCCTGCACCGGGTCGAACAGCTTGAACGGATGGGCATTGCGGCTCAGGAAGGTGCGGATCCGGTGGACCTCGGCATCCTGGGCGGCGCCGATCAGTGCGCAGCCCCCCAGTCCCAGCGCCAGAAGCTCGATCCGGCGCAGGATGAAGGCCCGCATCAAAAGCTCGTTCAGATCGGCCTGGGTCGCGGCCATCTGCCGGAAATCCTGCCGCCGGACCCGCAAGACTCTGGTGCCCGGACCGGCGCGACCCGAGACCAGAAGCGCGCGCTCGCTGAAAAGATGCAGCTCCCCGGTGAACTCCCCCGCGCCATAGCTGCGCAAGGCTGAGGGCGCTTCGGGGTCAGCGTCATCCAGCAGCTGGACCTGACCTTCCAGCACGACGAAGAAGTCGGCGGCCGTGTCGCCGCGCGCGAAGAGCAAGCTGCCCTCGGGGGGTGATTCGACCCTGCCGAAGGGCTGGATGCGCTGGATCATGTCGGCACCCAGACGCGGAAAGATCTGGGTTTCGCGCGGGTGAAGGGGGAAAGGCTCTGCCATGGCTGCTCCGGATCTGACAGCTGGCAGTATAAAAGGTGGCGCGCCTTCCGGCGAACCCTACCCGGGTAGGGCATGATTTCGCACGCGCACTGCTTCAGGTTGCAAGGGGCGCGGGGCAGGGCCGGGATTTCGGGAAGGATACCCGGGTATGCTTGCCTTCGCGCGCGGTTTCTTATGTAGTTTACGGCACGACCCGCCGTCATTCAGGACATATGCCTGTGCAGTTCAAGCGCCTGATTTCCGTGGTCGATGACGATGAAGGCGTCAGGACATCCCTGCGGGATCTGTTGATGAGTTCGGGCTATGAGGTGCAGGTCTATGACTGCGCCGATGCCTTCCTGAAGGACCCGATGCATCTGCACTGCGATTGCATCGTCAGCGACATCCAGATGCCCCGGATGAGCGGTCTGGAGATGACCGGCAAGCTGGTGAACCAGGGCGTCGCGATCCCGGTCATCCTGATCTCGGCCTTTGCGACCGAGGCGATCCGCCGGCAGGCCGACCGCCTGTCGGTCTATCGGCTGATCGAAAAGCCCTTCGACCCGGTCGAGCTTCTGGCGGTGATCGCCGCAGGCATCGCGGGCGGCCGCTGAGGACCTCTCGGGGCCGCTCCGGTCAGAGGATGGGCAGCCGCAGGTGGAACTCGGCGCCCTCGGGGGTGTTTTCGGCCCAGAGATGGCCCTGGTGATCCTCTGCAATGCGCTTGCTGATCGCGAGGCCCAGGCCCACGCCTTCCGGTTTGGTGGTGAAGAAGGGCGTGAAGATCGCCTCCAGCGAGTCCGGCGGAATGCCCGGGCCCGAGTTCGAGATGGTGAAGACGATCCAGCACCCGCCCTGCAGCGCGCTCGACAGGCGGATCACCCGGCTGGCGCGGGCGTCGCCGTCGATCGCCTGGATCGCGTTCAGGATGACGTTGACGAAAACCTGCTGGATGCGGACCGGATCGCACATCACGCGCGGCAGGTCGGGGCTGACCTGCATGTCGATCGCCACCTTGCTGCGGATGGCGCTGTGTTCGACCAGCGAGATGGATTCGCGGATCAGCTCGTAGATGTCGCTTGGCGCCAAGGCGGCGGTCTTGGTCTGGCTGAATTTCTTGATGTTGCGCACGGTCTGGACCGCATGCCCGGCCCTTTTGCCGATGCGCTGGATCAGGGCCAGCGCGCGGCTCACGTCGGGTTCCGCCCGCGCCAGCCAGCTGGAGGAGGTGTGGACATCGGTGATGATCGCGCTGAGCGGCTGGGTCATCTCATGCGCCAGCGAGGCCGCAAGCTCCCCCACGATCGAAATGCGCCCGGCGTGGTGCAGCGCGGCGCGGGCCTCGTTCAGGTCCTGTTCGACCTGCTTTTGTTCGGTGATGTCGATGGCGAAGAAGTAGAGCCGGTCAAACCCCTCCTGCGTCGCGGGCAGGCGGGTGCGCCACAGGATCGGGATGCGCCTGCCGTTTTCCCCGGTCAGGATGCGTTCGCCGCGGCACTCCGTCTCGCCGCGCGCGATGGCCCGCAGGACCTGGTTGTTGCTGGCCGGGTTGGCGGGCAGCAGGCGGGGCACGAGGTCCATCAGCGCGGCATGGCTGTCGACGCCGAAGGCCTTTTGCGTGGCCGGGTTGGAATCCACCACGCGGTGCACCTTGCGCACCTCATGGGCGAAATTCGGGTTGTCGCGCAGGAAAGCGTCGAAATCGGTGACGCCCGAGGCCAGCACCTCAAGCACGCGCAGGCGGACCTGCGACCAATCCTCGCACAGGATCGGCAGGGGCGAGACGTGGAAGAGGTCCGAATGCTCCAGTCTGATCACGCATCCCTTCTGGTCCGGCCAGAGCCGGATCGCGCAATCCCTCTGCTTTGCCACAGGGCCGGGGCCCGGCGGTCAAAACCCATGTTCACGTCCTGATTCCCGCGCTGAAGAATCGCGGAAAGCATAGCCGGAGCACGGGGTTGCAGCCAAGCAGACCTGGGTATGGGGGTCGGGCGGCCCGGGGGGGAAGGGTGGCCCCATACTCCGGTATCTCTCCGGATTACCCTCGTAGATCGTTCGCAGCTGCGGGCTTCAGCCTATCCTCACCCCAGGGGGGAAGGGCCGAACACCGCCCCTTCCGGCACCAGACACCAACCTTGGGGAACCGCTATGCTTTCTGATCTGACGCGCCAGGAGATCCACCTTGTCCCGACGCCTTTTGGCGAGATCGTCTGCCGGATCGACGGCGACGGGCCCGGCCTGCCGCTTTTGCTGACCCAGCGGTTTCGCGGCACGATGGATGACTGGGACCCGGCCTTCATCGCCCGCCTGGCCGAGGGCCGCAGCGTCATCCGCTTTGACAACCTCGGCATCGGTCGGACCGCGGGCAGCGTCCCCGACACGATCCCCGGCATGGCGGAGGTCGCGGTAGCCTTCGCCCGCGCCCTGGGCTTGAGCCGGCTTGACCTCCTCGGCTGGTCACTGGGCGGCACCGTGGCGCTGGAGGTCACGCTGGCCGCCCCCGACCTGGTGCGCCGCCTTGTGATCGCAGGCTCCAGCTTCGGACCCGACCCCGAGGGGCCGCAGATGGACCCGCGCGTCCCGGCAAGGATGGCGCGCGGCGTCAATGAAGCGGGGGATTTCCTGTTCCTGTTTTATGCCGAGGAGGGCATCGGCCGCACGCTGGGTCAGGCTTCGATCGACCGGATCGCGGCGGTGGAGCCCAAGGGGCCGCCGACCACGACGGCCGGTTTCATGGCCCAGATGCAGGCGATCGCGCGCTGGCCCGGGGTGCGGCCGCGCCTGTCCGAGCTTGCCCTGCCGATGCTGGTGGCCAATGGCGCGGCGGATGTGATGATCCCGACCCACCGGTCGTGGATCCTGTCGCAAGAGGCGCCGGAGGCCAAGCTGGTGGTCTATCCGAAGTCCGGCCACGGCTTCCTGTTTCAGTACCTCGATGACTTTACCGCCGAAGTGAACCGCTTCCTCGCCTGACGCGGGCGGAAGGGGCCAGAGAAGGACAGGATCGGATGACGGCTTCAGGACTTTCAACCGCGCAGGGCGCAAGCCCAGGCTCGCTGATTCCGGCGGGTTTTCTGGCGCTGGGGACTTTCGCCATCGGGGCCGAGGGCTTCATGATCGCGCCCCTTCTGCCCGACATGGCGCGCGATTTCGGCATGCCGGTGCCGCAGGTTGCGACGCTGGTCGTGGTCTTCACGCTGGTCCTGGCGCTGACCTCGCCCTTCACCACGGTCGCCACGGCGCGGCTCAACCGGCGCGACTGTCTGCTGATGGCGATTGGGCTGTTCCTGGCCGGTAACCTTCTGGCGGCCTGGTCGCCCGACTTTGCCACCCTGATGGCGGCGCGGGTCCTGATGGCGGTGGCGGCGGGGCTTTACACGCCGGGGGCCAATGCGCTGGCCGGCAATTTGGTGAGCGCCGCGCGGCGCGGCCGGGCCCTGGCCATCGTCAGCGGGGGCATGACCATTGCCATCGCCCTGGGCCTGCCGCTCGGGGCGCTGATCGGCCATGCCTTCGGCTGGCGCGCGACCTTTCTCGGCGTGGCGGTGATGTCGGCGGTGGCGATCCTCGGCATCCTGGCCGGGATCCCGCGGGCCTCAGGAAGGGCTGGAAAGGTGCCGGGTCTGGCGCAAAGGTTCGCCGTGTTGCGCCAGCCGCGGCTGCGCCGTCTGCTTCTGGTCACCTTCTTCTGGGCGGTCGGGGCCTATACCGCCTATCCCTATGTCGCGATCTATCTGCAGGAGGTTCTGGCCTTTACCCCGCCCGAGATCGGCGCCAGCATCGCGATCTGGGGCGCCTGCGCCGCGATTGGCGTGATCAGCGGCGGCGCCCTCAGCGACCGGATCGGCGCGGGTCCGGTGGTGCGCTGGTCGCTGGTCTTTCTGGGCCTGTCCTTTCTGACCCTTGCGCTCAGCACGCAGATCGCGCTCGGCCTTGCCGTCTATTCGGTTCTCGCGGCCATCGCGGTCTGGGGCTTCACGGTCTGGAGCTTCTTTCCCGCTCAGATGGCCCGGCTCGTCGCGGTCGACCCTGCGCAAGCCTCGGTCACGCTCGCGCTCAACACCTCGACCATGTATCTGGGGTTTTCGGTCGGCAGCGGGGTCGGGGCGGTCATCCTGTCGTGGAACCTGGTCTGGGCGATCGGCCTTTGCGCCGCCGTGGTCGAGCTTGCGGCCCTGCGGCTGAACCCGCGCGCCCCCCGATGAAGGACAATCCGCTTACCCAGAGTGCGGCCCGAACCGGGACAGGCCCCGAGATTGGCCCCGATATTGACCTTGCAAGCCACGACGAGACACGCGCCGACACCGGCGACGAGGCCTTGCCCGAGCGTCCCCTGAAGCCCGCCCTGCGCAAGGGGATCCGGCTGCGCTGTCCGCGCTGCGGGGAGGGGCATCTCTTCGCAGGCTATCTGCGGGTGAACCGCATCTGTCCCGCCTGCGGGCTGGAGCTGTTCCACCAGCGCGCCGATGATGGCCCGGCCTATCTGACCATCCTGATCGTCGGGCATCTGACGGGCCTCCTGCTGACCGTCAGCTTCGAGCGCTGGCATCCCGCGCCCCTGACCCTGGCGCTGGGCGCCTCGGCCTTTGCGATTGTCGCCTCGCTGATCCTGCTGCCGCGCCTCAAGGGCATGCTGATCGCCCTGCAATGGGCGCAACGTCTGCACGGCTTCTGACCCATTCTGCCCGGAAACCAAAGGCCCGCCGGTCGCAGGGACCGGCGGGCCTTGTGCCATTTGCGCCGAAAAAGGGCTTCTGGTGGTGGCGGGAGCGTCCACCACCAGAAGCGACTTCAGGGCAGGACCCTCAAGGCGGGGACGCGCCGGGTGGCCCTGAAGCTCCGGGCCTCACGCCGTCTTCAGGAAGCCCAGGATCTCGGCATTGATCTCATCGGGGAAGGTCGAGGCCATGCCGTGGGGATAGCCCTCGAACAGCTTCAGCGTGGCGTTCTTCATGATCTTGGCGGTCAGGACGCCAGCATCCTTGTAGGGCACCACCTGATCGTCGGTGCCATGCATCACCAGCGTCGGATAGGAGATCTTCTTGAGGTCTTCGGTGAAGTCGGTTTCCGAGAAGACCTTGATGCAGTCGTAATGCGCCTTGGCGCTGCCGACCATGCTCTGCCGCCACCAGTTCTGGATCAGACCCTGGCTGACCTTGGCGCCGGGCCGGTTGAAGCCGTAGAACCCGCCCGAGGCCAGATCCAGGTAGAACTGCGAGCGGTCATGGGCCAGCGCGGTGCGGAAGCCGTCAAACACCTCGATCGGCGTGCCTTCGGGGTTGGACTCCTTCTTGACCATCACCGGCGGGATCGCCCCGATCAGCACCAGCTTCGACACCCGGCCCGGCTTGGCACGGGCAGCGTAATGCACCACCTCGCCGCCGCCGGTGGAATGGCCGATATGGACGGCGCCTTTCAGGTCCAGCGCATGGGTCAGGGCGGCGACATCGGCGGCATAGGTGTCCATCTCGTTGCCGTGGTCGGTCTGCGACGAGCGGCCATGGCCGCGGCGGTCGAAGCCGATCACCCGGTAGCCCTTGTCGAGGAAGTAGAACATCTGGGCGTCCCACTCGTCCGCCGTCAGCGGCCAGCCGTGGTGGAAGACCAGGGGTGTCGCATCGCGCGGGCCCCAGTCCTTGTAGAAGATGTGAACGCCCTCTGCGGCTTCGATATAGTTCAACATGTCGGATCCTTTCTGATCAGATTTTCCCGGCGTGGTGGGAGAGGCGAAAACCGGCGGCGCGAAGGCGGCAAGGCCAAGGCCAGCGGCCCAGAACAATGTCTCGCGCCGGGTGGGGAACGCTTTGGTATCGTCTGTCATTTCAACCCCTTGGCTGTTGCTTGTGGGTGTCGCGCAAAGCCTGCCGCGGGCCTTTCGGGGCCAGATCCCCGCACCGTTTGGTGGGCTGGGGCTGCGGCAGCTCTGTCTTCTGGATAGCGGCGGCTTGCCCGTCTGGAAATCATACGCGGGCGGGCTTTTGGCCATACCGGGGTAGGGAAGGGGGGCCGGTGCCGGGGCAGACCTCGGTATGGGCGCCACTCCCCTTCGTGCAATGGAGCGGCTTTGGCCGATCCGGCATCATGGGTCCTGAACAGGATCGGAGGCATGACCTGATGGGTGAAGCGGGAATGAGCGAACGGCCGGAGATGGCCGTCAGGATGGCCCCCGATGGGGGGGTGATTGCGGGTCATGACGGCATCGCACGGGTCGTGGTGCCCGCGGTGGGCGAGACGCCGGCCTTTGCCGTGGGCGACATGGTGCGCGTCGGCACAAGGGCGCCGATCGGGCATTACCGGGTGCCCTTCTATCTGCGCGGCAAGGTGGCGCGGGTCGAACAGGTCATCTCCTCGATGCTGATCGACAACGAGGAAGAGGCCTATGGCCGCAATGCCGGCAGCAAGAAGCACTATTACCGCATCTCGATCCCGATGACGGCGCTCTGGCCAGAGTATGGCGGCGCCCCCCGCGACGAGTTGCGCATCGAAGTCATCGAAACCTGGCTGGAGTTGCATCATGCCGCATGACGGACACGACCATGACCACGGGCACGACCACGGGCTCGACCATGATCACCCCCACGCCCCGATCAGCCAGGAGGGCATGCCGGGCTACTACGACATCATGGAAACCGCCGTCCGCGAGCTGATGATCGCCAAGGGCTATTTCAAGGCCAACGATATCCGCCACCAGATCGAGGTGCTGGATTCCCGCACCCCGGCCCTGGGGGCCGCCGTGGTGGCCCATGCCTGGAGCGACCCCGCCTTCAAGGCCCGGCTTCTGGCCGATGGCCGCAAGGGCTGCGAGGAGATGGGGATCACCTTCTATGACGATACCCAGCTGATCGTGCTGGAGAATACGCCGCAGGTGCACAACCTGATCGTCTGTACGCTCTGCTCCTGCTACCCGCGCCCGGTGCTGGGTCTGCCGCCGGACTGGTACAAGCTCAAACCCTTCCGCGCCCGGGCGGTCAGCGAACCGCGCAAGGTTCTGGCAGAATTCGGCACCGTGATCCCGGACGATGTCGAGGTCCGCGTCAGCGATTCCACCGCCGTGATCCGCTACCTCGTCCTGCCGCTGCGCCCCGCCGGCACCGAGGGCTGGAGCGAGGCAGACCTCGCCGCCCTCGTCACCCGCGACGCGATGATCGGGGTCATCCCCGTCACCCTGCCAGAAGGAAAAGCCGCATGAGCACCGCAGATTTCGTCAGCCGCCTGCCCAATGACATCGGCGGTTTCGCCGCAGGCTCGGTTCTGCGCGAGGAACATATGCTGGAGCCTTGGGAGAAGCGCTGCCATGCGCTGGCCGATGTCCTCGACTTCACCAAGCTGATCAACACCGAGGAAAAGCGCAAAGGGGTCGAGGCGCTGGGGGAAGCCCTCATCGGCAAGCTGCCCTATTACGAACGCTGGATCGTGGCCTTCGCCAATATCGGCTTCACCAAGGGCTTTTTCACCCCCTCGGAGCTGGCCGAGAAGATGGCCGAGGTCGAGGCCCGCTTCACCGACCCCTGCACGGACCACTGAGATGTCTTGGACCTGCTTTCAGGAGGCGGACCCCGGCCTCGCCCTGTCGCGCCGCGCCGGGGCCGAGGCATTGGGGACCGGCCTTCTGGCCCTTGCGGCCAGCTCTGGCGGCATGGCCGCCGCGCGGGCCTTTGCGCAGATGCCGGGGCTGGTGCTGCCAGCGATGGCGGTGATGATCTCGGGTGCTCTGGTCGGGCTGATCGTCGCCTTGGGCAAAGTCTCGGGCGGGCATTTCAACCCGCTGATCAGCATCCTGCAATGGCTCGGGCGGGAGCGGACGCTGACCTGCACCCTGGCCTATGTGGTGGCGCAGGTCGCGGGCGGCATGCTCGGCGGGCTGCTGGGGGCACAGCTTTGGGGCGGTGGCGCCGCTGCCGCGCCCGTTCCGGCCTGGACGGGCTTTGAAAGCGAGCTGCTTGCCAGCCTCGGCCTGATGATCGTGGTCCTTGGCTGCGGCCGCGGCCAGCGCGGCGATCTTGCACCCTTCGCGGTCGGCGCCTGGCTGGTTGCCGCGATCCTTGCTTTTCCGACCACCTCTTTCGCCAACCCGGCTGTCGTGCTTGGCGCGCTGATGTCGGCCAGCCCCTTCGGTCTTTCGCCGGAGGTCGTGCCCGGTTTCCTTCTGGCGGAAGCGGCGGGCGCCGTGATCGCCTTTGCCCTGATCGCCTTGCTTTACCCTCAACTAAAGGAGTGACTTTGATGTCGATGTTGGATTGGAACACCTACCGCAGCAAGATCATGGCCGGGGTCGGGGGTCTGGGCAAACTCAGCCCCGACACGGTGCGCGGCTATGTGGCGCTGGGCGCGGCGGGGGAGAAGACCGGGCATCTGGACGCCAAGACCCGCGAGCTGATCGCGCTGGCCTGTGCCGTCACCCTGCGCTGCGATGGCTGCATCACGGTCCATACGCAAGCCGCCGGCAAGAACGGCGCCAGCAAGGAAGAGATCGCCGAGGCGCTGGGCGTGGCGGTCAGCCTCAACGCCGGGGCGGCGCTGGTCTATTCGACCCGGGCGCTGGACGCTTACGACGCGCTTTGATGGCGCACCTGTGGCGCAAGGGAACCGGGGCCGCCGATGGTGGCCCCGGTTCTTTCATGTTTCAGGCGGCTTTGGGCTTGCGGTAGCGCGGCGCCGCCTCACGCGAGGAAAGCCCGCCCAGCATCGCCTCGCGCGCGGTCTCCCAGGCCTGCCACTGCGCCTCGTCCTGCAAGGAGGGGATCGAGGCGAAATACCCGGCATCCAGATCGGCCAGCGCGGCATCGACCAGGGTTTCGGGCGTCATCACCCAGGCCTCGGGCAGGTTGGAATGCGGCATGCCGGCGATGTCCCAGAACTCGGTCGCGGTGGCGCCGGGCAGGACGACCTGCACGGTGACGCCCTTGTCGGCCAGCTCTTTCTTGAGTGAGCGGCTGAAGGCCAGGACGAAGGATTTGGAGCCGCCATAGACGCCGTTCAGGATCTCCGGGCCGACGGCGACGATCGAGGCGATGTTGATGATCGTGCCCGCGCCGCGCGCCGCGAAAGCCGGTGCCGCGGCGTAGGAGAGGCGCATCACGGCGGTGACGTTGACGGCGATCATCTTCTCCATGTCGTCGACGCCGGATTGTTCCATGGTGCCCGCGCCGCCAAAGCCCGCGTTGTTGACCAGAAGGCCGATGCTGGTGTCACTGGCCAGCAGCGCCTCGACCCCGCGCAGGTCGGCGGGCGAGGTCAGGTCGGCCACATGGATGCGGACCTGCACGCCATGGGCAGCGGACAGCTTCGCGGCCTGGGCCTTCAGCCGCGCCTCGTTACGGGCGACCAGGATCAGGTCATGGCCGCGCGCGGCCAGCCTGTCGGCATAAACCGCCCCGATGCCCGAGGAGGCACCCGTCACGAGGGCTGTGGTTTTCGTCATGATCAATCTCCTGCTGATCGGTGGTTTGCTTGTGGTTCAGGATAGGTCACTTGCATCCCGTCTCAAATGTCATTGAAGCGGCATAAACGGACATGCGTCCACGCCCCGCGCCGGACCGCGCAGGCCGACTGCACCCGCGCCTGCGGGAGGGGGCGGAGCCGGACATGGCGCCGCAGGCGGCCCGTCGGGGACGGGCCGTCTTGCGGTCTGGGATGGGGAAGGGGGCTAAAGCCCCAGAATCTCGGCCTTGCGGATCATCTCGGCGACCGAGCGGGATTTCAGCTTTCGCCCGGCGCTGCTGCGGTACATTTTCACCGTGATCTCGGCGATGCCAAGCTCATAGGCGATCTGTTTGCTCAGAAGGCCGCGCCGCACGCCCAGCACCACCTCGACCTCACGCGGGGTCAGCTGCTTGGCCAGTTCGCGCAGCTCGCCCACCGCCAGATTGGCGTTGCGGCGGTGCTGGTCGACCTCCAGCCCATGGGTCACCGCATCCAGAAGCTCCTGATTGCGGAAGGGCTTGGGCAGGAAATCCACCGCCCCCGCCTTCATCGCCCTGACCGAGGTGGAGACATCGGCATGGCCGGTGATGAAGACGATCGGCAGGTGCGTCTCGGCATCGGCGAGGGTCTTTTGCAGCTCCAGCCCGCTGGAGCCGGGCAGGCGCAGATCGAGGACAAGGCAGCTCGGCCGGTCCGGCAGGCCCGCCGCCAGCAGCTCGGCGGTCGAGCCGTAGGTGGCGGTTTCCAGCTGGATCGAGGCGAAAAGGTCGCGCAGGCTTTCCCGGACATCGGGGTCGTCGTCCACAACAAGAACAATCGGCTTGTCGCCATCCGGGTCCGGCGCTCCGGCAGCCCTTGGGTCCGGGGATGTCTTTTGCTTCATTCCCACTCGGGATCTCCTGTCACGTCGCGGGCCTTGCAGCGCAGCCCTGAAGCCTGTCCTGCCCAAGTCTTTTTCAAACTGCGGGCCTTTTGCGAAACGGCGCGCCTCTTCACGATCTGCACGCAAAAAGCCTAACAAGGATCAGCCAATCGGTCCAACGGGTTTGCATATGGCGATCCCATACGTTGGTATGGGCGAGGAGTATGGGTTGGGGGCCGGATCAGGTCCCGGTCAAGGGCAGGCTGAATTCGAACACCGCGCCCCCCTCCGGTCCGTTCCGCACCGAGAGATGCCCGCCCATCTCGTCGACCGAGGATTTGCAGATCTGCAACCCCATGCCGATGCCGCCGGATTTGGTGGTGAAGAGCGGCTCGAAGATCTTCTCCTGCAGGGCGGTGTCGATGCCGGGGCCGGAATCGGCCACCGCGAAGGAGAGGTTGCCCGCCTCGGTCCGCGCCAGCCGGATCTGCACATTGCGCAGATCGGGCGGCAGGCATTCCATCGCCTCCAGTGCATTCATCACCAGGTTGATGATGACCTGTTGCAGCTGGACGCGCTCGACCACCACGGGCGGCAGATCGTCGGGGCAGTCGATCCGGACCAGCGCGCGGCGGTTGGTGATCTCGTCGGCCAGAAGGGCATGGGTCTCGTTCAGCAGGCGGCGCAGGTCGGTCGGCTCCTCGGCGCCCTTGCGGCGGGCGATCTTGTTGCGGGTGGCCTGGACGAGAGAGGACAGCCGCGCGGTGGTGCCGGTCAGCCGGCCCGAAAGCCGGCGCAGCAGGGCAAGGTCGGGCGCCTCGGCGGTCAGGGCCCGGGACAGGTTGTCGACATCGACCGCGATCGAGGTCAGCGGCTGGTTCAGCTCATGCACGATCGAGATCGACAGCGCTCCGACCGTGGCCGCCCGGTTGACCCGCGCCAGTTCCTTCTGGACGCCCAGCATCAATTCATGGGTGCGCGCCTGAACCCCGATGTCGAAGAGGGTGGAATAGGCGGTGCCATCGGGGCGGAAGTTGACGAAAAAGGCGACATGGACCCGGCTGCCATCGGCGCCGAGCAGCACCGTGGTGCCATTGGCCGACTCGCGCCCCTCATAGATTGCCTCCAGCTGCAGGATGAAGACTTCGGTCCCGTTGGTGACGGATTCGCGCGGCGGCCGCATCACGACCTGTTCGCGGCTTTCGGCATGGAGCATCCGCAGGATCGTGTCGTTGACGTCGATCGTCTTCCAGACCGCGGCACAGGCGGCGATCACCTCGGGATGCGCCAGCAGGTATTCGCGCAGGTTGGTGACGCCCTTGGCGCGAAGCTCGGCCAGGATCGGCAGGCAGCCGCTGAAATTCTGCTCGGCCACGCCGAAGTTCTTGTCGTCATAGAGCACCCGGTGGCGCCATTCGGTCAGTTCCAGCTTCTGGGTGCGGATTTCCTCGGACCTTTGCAGCTTTTCCACCAGATGGCCGATCGTCTCGCGGGCGCGGATCTCCTGGTCCACGTCCAGAAGCCCGCCGACCCAGAAGATAATCTCGCCGGTTTTGGGCGCGCGGACCGGGGTGCCGACGGTATGCATCCATTTGTAGGTGCCGTTGGCCTGGCGGACCCGCATATGGGTGTGGCCTTCGGTGCCCTTGCGCCGGGTCTCCTCCCAATAGGCCTTGTAGCCCGGCAAATCCTCGTGCCAGATCGGGGTGTGCCAGCTGTTGGTGCGCAGCGCGGCCTCGGCGTCGATCCCGGTGCATTCGGAGAACCTCCGGCTCAGGTAGATCAGCTTGCCCGAGGGCTCGGACACCCAGAGCACCAGCGGCACGGCATCGGCAAAGCTGCGGATGTCGTCGGTCCAGAAGGCCCGGGCCCGGGGCTTGGCGTGCAGCTTTCCGGTCAGCCGCAGGGTCGCCGGGGGCAGGCCGAGCGCTGCCAGATCAAGGAGAAGAAGCGCAAGGGTGGCACCCGCCGGCGTGGCCTGCCACAGGGCGCTTGCGCAGGCGGCAAGGGCCAGCGCCACGCCAAGGCCCGCGAGGGCGGCGGCGCTGCGGCCCGGCAGAACCAGCGGGCCGATCAGGGCGGCGAGGGCAAAAAGCAAGGGACCTGCGCTCGGCAGCGGATCGGGGGCGAAATGGGCTGCAAACCCGGCGGCAAGCAGGGCCAGCGTCCCGAGGACCGGCATGGCGGAACGGGTGTCGGGCGACGAATGGTCCAACTCAGTCTCCAAAACGATCCGCCGCTTCCGTCTTACGGACGGCGGGCCGGGGTGATCCAATGTCGCAGGCCGCGCCCCGGGGGCGGGCCTGTCGGGCATATACCAGTTTTCGGGCTGTGGGGTCAGATTTCGGGAGGTCAGGCTTCCGCCACACATGCGGCGGGCCTTGCCTGCCCTTCAGGGGGCGCGGTGTGCCGTCGTTGGCCGGCAGGTGAGAAGGGTCCGTGCGCCACGCGCGCAGGTGCCGCGCCACGAACCCTTGGCATGCGCAAAGGTCATAACGCCAGACGGCGCTGGCGCGGGGAACGGGGGGCGACATCGGACGGTTTCTGCCTGTGGTCGGGGTTCGCGCGGACGGGCGGGCTTGGTCACCCGGATATAGGCGATGGCGCGCGCAGCACAAAAGACGAAGAGGCTGCATTTCCGGACATCCGGCCCCTGGGGCAGGAGGGCCAAATCCGCCAGAAGCCCGAAACGCCCGGCCCGCCCGCGTCTGAGGCGGCAGTGCCGGTTGCCCGCGGCCTGCGCCGGCTCACGCGACCGGATCGCCCTCCATCAGCCGAAGGCTGCGGCGCAGGCTGGCGGGGGGGTGGCCATAGGCGCGCAGGAAGGCGCGGCGCATCCGGTCGCGGTCGGCAAAGCCCGTATCGCGGGCCACAGTCTCGATCGGGTGGCGGCCGTCTTCCAGCATCAGGCGGGCCGCCTCCAGCCGGAGCGACTCGACCGCCTTGGCCGGGGATTGCCCGGTCTCCTCGCGGAAGATCCGGCTGAACTGGCGCGGCGAGAGGCTGGCCGCATCGGCCAGCTCCTCGACCGACAGGGGGTTGCGCAGGTTCTCGCGCGCATAAGTCAGGGCGCGTTTCACCCGGTCCGAGCGCGGCTCCAGCTCCAAGAGGGCCGAGAATTGCGACTGGCCGCCGGGGCGGCGGTGATAGACCACCAGCTTGCGCGCGATCAGCCGCGACAGGGCCACGCCGTGGTCCTCCTCGATCAGGGCCAGCGTCAGGTCGATGGCCGAGGACATCCCCGCCGAGGTCCAGATATTGCCGTCCTGGATGAAGATCCGGTCGACATCGACCCGCACCTTGGGAAAGCGCGCCTGCAGCCTTTGGGCATGGGCCCAATGCGTCGTGGCGCTGCGCCCGTCCAGAAGCCCCGCCTCGGCCAGCAGGAAAGCCCCGGTGCAGAGGCCCGCGACACGCCGCGCCTCGCGCCCGGCCCGCGCGATAAACTCGCGCAGGGCAGGGGAGGGCGTGGTCGGCCGCAACTCGCCCGCTGCCATCAGCGTGTCGGGCATGGCGCCAAAGGGCAGCGTCTCGATCCCCGCGTTCATCGAAGAGCGGATCGTGCCGCCATCCTCGGACAGGAGGGTCAGCTGATAACCCGCCTCGCCCAGCTCCTGATTGGCAAATTCAAAGGCGGAAAGTGCGGCAAGTCCCATCAGCTGGAACCCGTTCTCAAGGATCAGACCAACCTGCCGCATACCTGCCCCCGCCGCATGATTTGTCGGTTCAAGCTAATTCGGCCAGGCGGCGCATTCAAGGGCGGGGTCTTGGCGCGAATGGCACCCGGACGCGGGGCAGGGGCGTTGCCCTGCCGACTCCGGGGTCAGCGCAGTTTCAGCCCGTCGATGAAGATGTCGAGCAGGCGCAGCACCTGCGTCTCCCAGCCCGGTTCGACCGGGCGGGCGTAGCAAAGCGCGTACATGGTCTGCAGCAGATCGCCCGAGGTGACATCGGGGCGCAGCGCCCCGGTTTCAGTCGCGCGGCGCAACAGCTGCGCCACCGCCGCGGTCAGGCGGGCCGAAAGCTCGCTGTACATCGCCTTGGATTCGTCGGTCGGCACCACCGCCAGCGCGCCCAGAAGCCCGCGCTTGGTCGCCACCAGCGCCACATTGGCATGAAGCCAGGACCGCAGAGCCTGCACACCGTCGGGCATCGCCTCGAGCTCGGCGGCGAGTTTGATCAGCTGCTCGACCTCATGGCGATAAACCGCCTGAAACAGCGCCTCCCGCGTCGGGAAGTGGCGGTAGAGCGTGCCGATGCCCACTTCGGCCTGACGTGCCACAGCTTCCAGGCTCGCGCCCGGGCCGCCACGGCCCAGCACGTCCTTGGCCGCTTCGATCAGCCTTTCGCGGTTGCGCAACCCGTCTGCGCGCGGCTTGCGCCGGTCGTGATCCACTTGCCCAAAATCCTGTTGCTAAACGGAGGGTGCCTCCGTATAACAATATCACACCGGCGCCGTCGATTCGAGTCCCCGGTTTCAACGCAGAACCCCAAAGACCCTTTTCCTGACCTGACGCCGAAGCGCAGGCCGGGAACCCCATTCATATCACAGCCAATGGAGGATGCATGTCCCACTCCATCAGCCTGACCGTCAACGGTATTGCCCGCGACGTGACGCTCGATGACGCCCGCGTCACGCTGCTTGACCTTCTGCGCGAAAGCCTCGCGCTGCCCGGCACCAAGAAAGGCTGCGACCGTGGCCAATGCGGTGCCTGCACCGTGCTGGTCGACGGGCGCCGGATCAACTCCTGCCTGGCACTCGCCGTCACCCTCGACGGCGCCGAGGTCACCACGATCGAGGGTCTGGCCCAGGGCGACCATCTGCACCCGGTGCAGGCCGCCTTCATCGCGCATGACGGCTTTCAATGCGGCTATTGCACGCCGGGCCAGATCATGAGCGCCGTCGGCCTCATCGCCGAAGGCCAGGCCGGCACCGACCCCGAACGCATCCGCGAGGGGATGAGCGGCAACCTCTGCCGCTGCTCGGCCTATCACGGCATCACCGAGGCCGTCCTGGACGCGAGCCGCCGGATCGAGGCCGAAAATATGAAGGTATCCGCATGAAAAGCTTCGATTATACCAAACCCGCCTCGGTGGCAGAGGCACTTGCCGCCTGGGCGCCGGGCACGGCCTTTCTTGGCGGTGGCACCAACCTCGTGGACCTGATGAAGACCGGCGTGGCCGCGCCCGACCACCTGATCGACCTGACCCGTCTGCCCGGTCTGGACCGGATCGAGGTTCTGGCCGATGGCAGCACCAGGATCGGCGCGCTGGTCCGCAATGCCGACCTGGCCCATGACCCGCAGTTCGCCGGAACCTTCCCGATGGTGGCCGAGGCGCTGTTGTCGGGGGCCTCGGGCCAGCTGCGCAATGCGGCGACGGTGGCGGGCAACCTGATGCAGGCGACGCGCTGCGCCTATTTCCAGGACCCGCATTCCGCCTGCAACCGCCGCAGCCCCGGCGCGGGCTGCGCGGCCATCGGCGGCGAGACGCAGAACCACGCCATCCTCGGCTTCAGCGCCTCCTGCATCGCGACCAACCCTTCGGATTTCGCGGTGGCGCTCGCCGCCCTTGAGGCGGTGGTCGAGGTGCAGGGCCCACACGGTACGCGCGAGATCGCCCTTGCCGATTTCCACCTGCTGCCCGGGGATACGCCCGAAAAGGTGACGGCGCTGCAGCCGGGCGAGCTGATCCTCGCCATCCGGCTTCCCGCCGGGGCGCGCGATTTCGCCGCCTATTCGCGCTATCTGAAGGTGCGCGAGCGGACCTCCTTTGCCTTCGCCCTCGTCTCGGCGGCGGGCGCCATCCAGCTTGAAGGCGGCCGCATCGTGGCCGCACGTCTGGTTCTGGGCGCGGTGGCGGCCAAGCCCTGGCGCAGCGCCGCGGCCGAGGCCCTGCTGATCGGGCAGGCACCGGGCGCCGCGCTGTTCGCCCGGGCAGCCGAGGTGGCGCTTGATGGCGCGGCTCCGTCCGGAGACAACCTCTACAAGATCGAACTGGCCCGCCGGGCCGTGGTGCGGGTCCTGACGCTGGCCGCCGCCGGAACCCCGGCGCGGATGCCCGCCTTTCCCGCCTCGCCGTTTGGAGATCTCGCCCATGTCTGACACAGTGACCTTTCCGACCCGCTTCGGATCGAACTCCGGCCAGTCCTTCTCGCGCCGCGACGGTCTGGCCAAGGTGACGGGCACCGCGACCTTTGCCGCGGATAACCACCCCGAGGGGCTGCTTTATGCCGTCTACGTCCCCGCCACCATCGCGCGGGGCCGGGTGACAGCACTGGATGTGGCCGCCGCCAAGGCCCATCCCGGCGTGGTCGAGGTGATGACACCGCAAAACCGCCCGGCTCTGGCCGGCGACCCCGAATCCAAGCATTTCATGTTCGCCTTCAAGTTCGAGGCCCTGCAGGACGACACCGTCCGCTATGCCAACCAGCCGATCGCCCTTGTGCTGGGCGAAAGTCTGGAGGCCGCGACCGAAGGCGCCCGCCTGCTCAACCCGCAATATGACGCCCTGCCGCCCCGCATCGGCCTGGACGTCGACACAAGATACGAGTTCGAGATCGGCGCTTTCGGCCGCCCTAGCACGACCATCCACGGCGATATCGTCGCAGGTCATGCCGCCGCCGAACTTGCGGTCGATGTGACCTACGAGACGCCCGAGCAGTACCACAACGCGATGGAAACCCATGCCGTCGTTGCCCAGTGGGACGGCGATCACCTGATACTCGACATGCCCAATCAGGCCATCGTGATGTCGCGCGGCGTTTACGGCTATTACTTCGGCATCCCGCCCGAGAATGTGCTGATCCGCAGCCCCTATCTTGGCGGCGGCTTCGGCTCGAAGGCCATCGTCAACGGGCCGCAGGTTCTGGCGATCCTCGCGGCGCGGATGATGGGGCGGCCGGTCAAGATGATGCTGCAGCGCGGCCAGATGTTCGGCCCGGTTGGCCACCGGGGTGCGACGCGGCAACGCCTGCGGATCGGCACCGATGCGGCGGGCCAGATGACGGTCCTGGACCATCACGCGCTGGCCACCACCTCGACCTTCGACGACTTCATCGAAAGTGCCGCCAACGCAAGCCAGGGGCTTTACGCGACCCCGGCGCTGCGTTCTGCCCACAGCGGTGTGCGGGTTGATACCGGCACGCCCGGTCCGGTCCGCGCGCCGGGCGAGGCGCCGGGATCGGCCGCGCTGGAATGTGCGATGGACGAGATGGCCGAGAAGCTCGGGATGGACCCCCTGGCCTTCCGCCTGAAGAACTATGCCAAGACCGAGCCCGGCACCGGCAGGCCCTTCTCCTCGAAAGCCTTGCGCGAATGCTATGCCCAGGGCGCGCAGGCCTTCGGCTGGTCGGCACGCCCGATGAAGCCGGGCCAGATGCGCGACAAGAACGGGCTTCTGACTGGCTGGGGCATGGGCACCGCGATGTTTGCGGCCCCGATGTTTGCAGCTCAGGCCCGCGCCACCCTGCGCCCCGATGGCACCGGCCTGGTAGAGACAGCCGCCGCCGACATGGGGCAGGGCGCCTGGACCGCGCTGGCCCAGATCGCTGCCGACAGCCTTGGCCTGCCCCTGGAGAAGGTGGAGTTCCGCTCCGGCTCATCCGACCTGCCGGATGGCGGGATTGCGGGCGGCTCGGGCCATACCGCGACGGCGGGCAATGCCCTGCATGCGGCGGGCGTGGATGCGGTGCGCAAACTGGCCGAGATTGCCACCGCCGACCCGACCTCGCCCCTGTTCGGCGCGGGCAATGCCGGGGTGGTGGCGCGCGACGGCAGGCTTTACGTCTGGGGTGACGAGGCGCGCTCGGAAAGCTATGCCGAGATCATTGCCCGCGCCGGCGGCTTGCAGGTCGAGGGCACCGGCAGCGGCGGTCGTTCGCCCGAGGCCGCGGCAGGACATGCGATGTATTCACATGGCGCGGTCTTTGCCGAGGTCAAGATTGACCCGGAACTCTACCAGATGCGGGTCACCCGTCTGGTCGGCGCCTTCGCGGCGGGGCGGATCATCAACCCCAAGCTGGCCGAAAGCCAGCTGATGGGCGGTATGATCTGGGGCATCTCCTTTGCCCTGCACGAAGAGGCGCGCTTCGACGCCCGCACCGGGCGGATCATGAATGCCGATCTGGCCGGCTACCATATCCCGGTGAATGCCGATGTCACCGGGCTGAAGGTCATCACGGTGCACGAGGATGACCCCCATGTGAACCCGCTGGGCATCAAGGGCGTGGGCGAGATCGGCATCACCGGCACCGTCGGCGCCATCGGCAACGCGATCTGGCACGCCACCGGCAAGAGGGTCCGCCACTTCCCGATCCGGATTGCGGATCTTCTGGGCGGGGTGTGATCTGCCGCAGGCCCGGGGCATGCCTGTCCCGGGCCTGCACGCGGTGCCCGGCCACGCCGGATCACCGGCAGGTGTGCCACCTCGCGCCGCGGTCTCCCGACCATGGGCACGATCCTGACCCTGCGGTCAGGGCCGTTCCTCCTCCAGCAGGCGGGCGAGGATCATCTGTTCGTAATGCGCCACCTCGGGCGTACCGTGGCGGCGCGGGCGCGGGATCGGGATGCTGACATCCAGTGCCACCTTGCCCGCTTCCAGCACCACGATGCGGTCGGCCAGAACCACGGCCTCGGACACGTCATGCGTCACCAGAACCGCGGTGAATTTCTGCGCCTGCCAGATCCGGCCCAGCAGGTGCTGCATCTCGATCCGGGTCAGCGCGTCCAAGGCGCCAAGCGGTTCGTCCAGCGCCAGAATCCCCGGCTGGCCGACCAGCGCCCGCGCCAGGGCGACGCGCTGCCTTTGGCCGCCCGACAGGACGGCGGGCCAATCCTCGTCACGCCCCGCAAGGCCCACTTCGGCCAGCATGCCCTGCGCGCGCAGCCGCGCCTCGGCACCCGAAGTGAGGCCGGTCAGGCCCACCGCCACATTGTCCACCACCCGCGCCCAGGGCAAAAGGCGCGGCTCCTGGAACATCACGCGGGTCGCCGTCTGGCCGATCGGCACCGGGGCGCGTTCGATCTTGCCGCCATCGGGCTGGTCCAGCCCCGCCAGAAGCCGCAGAAGCGTGCTCTTGCCGCAGCCGCTCTTGCCGATGATGGCGAGGAACTGGCCCTGGCTCACCTCCAGGTCGATGCCGGTCAGCACCGATTTCGCGCCAAACCTGCGCGTCACGTCGCGAAAGGCAAAGGAGGGGGTCTTGGGAAACGCACTGATCACGGACATCTCTGGCCCCCTTTTCATGAACGGACGGTCTGAAAGGCGGGATGCCATTTCAGGCTGGCGCGCTCCATCGCACGGGCCAGGCTGTCGGCCAGCTTGCCCAGAAGCGCGTAGATCAGGATGGAAAGCACGATCACGTCGATCTGCAGGAACTCGCGCGCCTGCATCGCCATGTAGCCAAGGCCCGAGGTGGCCGAGATCGTCTCGGCCACGATCAGCGTCAGCCACATGATGCCGAGCGCATAGCGCAAGCCGGTGAAGATCGCGGGCAGCGCCCCGGGCAGGATCACCCGGCGCAGCAGCGTGCCGGGGCCCATGCCATAGGTCCGGCCCATCTCGATCAGCTGGGGATCCACACTTTGGATGCCAAGCAAGGTGTTGACATAGATGGGGAAGAACACGCCAAGCGCCACAAGGAACAGCTTGGCCTCCTCGCCGATGCCGAACCACAGGATGACCAGCGGGATCAGCGCCAGATGCGGCACATTGCGGATCATCTGCAGCGTGGTGTCGGTCAGATCGCGGCTCTGGCGCGACAGGCCATTGGCGAAGCCGAGGGCCAGGCCGATCGCTCCGCCGATCGCAAAGCCCGACAGGGCGCGCCAGGTGCTGATGCCGATGTTGGCGAGGAGTTCCCCTGACAACAGCAGGTTCCAGAAGGCCACAAAGACCTGGCTCGGCGCGGGCAGGACGTTGGCGGTGATGAAGCCGGCCCGGCTGAGGATCTCCCACAGGGCGAGGATCACGGCGGGCAGGATCCAGCCCGTCAGGGCCGGAGAGCGGAGAGAGGTCATCGTGGGCAATCCTGAAAGGGTCCGGCCCGCCCGCCGAGGAGGAAGAGGGGAGGTGCCGGACCCGTTGCGGTCAGCTGGCTTTCCAGACGGCGTCGGCGATCTTCACGTCTTTGGGCACCAGGCCAAGCGCGAAGAAGCGGTCGGCGGTCGCCTGCTGGCTGGCCACGATGGCATCGGTGATCGGGTAGATGCCAAAGGTCGCGCGGCTGACCGCCAGCTTGCTGGCATCAAGCGGCACCTTGGTCACAGCGGCCACGGCCTCGGCCACCTGATCGCGGTTGGCATCGGCCCAGGCCGCGGCCTCGCCGAGGGCTGCGATGGTGGTGGTGATCAGGTCGGCGTTGTCCGCCGCGAAATCCTTGTTGGCCAGGAAATAGGTGTTCACCTTCAGCACATCCGAGGTCCGCGACAGGATGGTCAGTTTGTACTTGGTCTCGGCAATCGCAAAGAACGGGTCCCAGACCGCCCAGGCCACGACCTGATCGGCGGCAAAGGCCGCTGCCGCATCGGCAGGACCCAGATAGACCACCTCGATATCGGCCAGCGTCAAACCGTTCTTCTCCAGCGCCGCGATCAGCGAGTTATGGGCGGAGGTGCCCTTGCCCACCGCGACCTTCTTGCCCTTCAGATCGGCAATCGTCTTGATGCCGGAGGCTTCCTTGGCAAAGACCGCCTCTCCCGCGCCGTTCGAGGGCAGGGCGGCGGTGTAGACGATGGCCGCCCCTGCCGCCTGCCCGAAGATCGGCGGCGCGTCGCCCGTCCAGCCCACATTGATCGCGCCGACGTTCAGCGCCTCGACCAGCGGTGGGCCGGCGGGGAATTCGACCCATTCCACCTTGATGCCCTTCGGCTCCAGCGCCTTTTCGATCACGCCGAGCTTCTTGGCGATCACCGGCAGGTTGGTCTTCTGGTAACCGACCTTCAGAACCGTGGCCTTTTCGGCCCGGGCCGCAAAGCCCAAAGCGGCCGTCACCGCCAGCACGCTGGCCCCGAAGGCGCGTCTTGTCACAAGCGTCATCTGTCTCTCCATTGTCCGGCAGGCTGGGGTATCGCCTGTTTGTGAGATAAATCTCTATTAATATGGTAGATATTGTCAAGTAAGAGGGATTGAGTGTGGAGACGGGGAGGGGCGCCTGGGGGGATTCCGCTAACATACTGGCTTTAAATGCGAAATTTAATCCGGCGCGGCCGGGGCCCCTGCGCCTGGGAAATGGCATTCTGCCGGCTGGCAAAGATCGGAATGCGCGCTCTGCCGGGTGGACCTAGAAGAGCGGCGAATTTCCCGCCCGTCGGTCCTGCAGGACCAGATCGCTCAGCTTCTCGCCGATCATGATGGCGGGGGCATTGGTGTTGCCCGAGACGATCTCGGGCATGATCGAGCAATCGGCGATCCGCAGCCCCGTCAGCCCATGCACCCGCAGGCGCGCATTGACCACCGATTCGGGGCCGGTGCCCATTTTGCAGGTGCCGGTCGGATGGTAGATCGTGGTCGCGGCATTCCGTGCCCAGTCGAGCAGCGCGGCATCGTCTTGCGCTTCGGGGCCGGGGCGCAGCTCAGCCCTGATCTTGGCATTGAGGGGCGCAAATCCGGCGATCTGGCGGGCGATCCTGATGCCGGCGACCAGCGTCCTCTGGTCGGTTGGCGTTGCGAGGTAGTTCGGGCTGATCAGGGGATGCACCTCGGCGCGGGGCGCCCGCAGGCGGATCTCGCCCCGGCTTTCGGGGCGCAATTGGCAGACCGAGGCGGTGAAGGCGGAATAGGGATGCACGCCTTCGCCGGGGCTGTCGGCGCTCCAGGGTTGAATGTGGAACTGGACGTCGGGGGTATCCAGATGCGGGGAAGTGCGCAGGAAGCCTGCGGCAAGGCTCGCCGCCATCGCCATCGGCCCGCGGCGGTTCAGGGCATAGTGCAGCGCCATGGCGGCCTTGCGCCAGGGGCTGCGCACCTCGTCGTTCAGGGTGGGTTCGGTAGTGGAAAAGACCAGCCGCGCCTGCAGGTGGTCTTGCAGATTGCGCCCGACGCCGGGCAGATCGGCCACGACCGGCAGCCCCATGCCCTGCAGATGCGCTGCCTCGCCGATGCCCGACAGCATCAGGATCTGCGGCGAGCCGATCGCGCCGGCGCAAAGGATCACCTCGGCCCGGGCACTGACCCGCCGTTCCATGCCAGCGGCATCGCGGTACAGCACCCCGGTGACGCGCCGCCCCTCCGCCGTCAGGCGCTGAACATGGGCCCGGGGGGTGATTTGCAAATTCGCGCGGTGCTTGACCGGATTCAGGTAAGCCACGGCGGCGCTGCAGCGCAGGCCCTTGAGGGAGGTCAGCTGGAAATACCCGACGCCCTCCTGATCCGGGCCGTTGAAATCGGGGTTGAAGGGGTAGCCTGCTGCCTGCGCCGCCGCCACCCAGGCATCGCAGATCGGCCGCGAGACCCGCGGGTCCGACACGCTAAGGGGGCCGTCGCCGCCGTGATCCGCACTTGCGCCACGCTCCTGATTTTCAGCGCGCAGGAACAGGGGTTTGACATCGTCCCAGCCCCAGCCCGCATTGCCCTGCTGGCGCCAGTGGTCATAGTCCTGGCGCTGCCCCCGCACATACAACAGCCCGTTGATCGAAGAGGAGCCGCCCAGTACCTTGCCCCGCGGCCAGGCCAGGGAGCGGCCGTTCAGGCCGGGGTCGGGCTCGGTCCGGTAGCACCAGTCCACCGCCGGGTTGTGCATGGTGCGAAAGTAGCCGACCGGGATATGGATCCAGGGGTTGGTATCGCGGCCGCCGGCCTCCAGCAGGATGACCCTGACGGAAGGGTCCGCGCTCAGCCGGTTGGCCACGACGCAGCCGGCGGAGCCTGCGCCCACGATCACATAATCCGCCACCTGTTCGTCCATCGGCCCCCACTCCCGCCCCCCGCCCGCGCTGACACGCGGGGTAGGGGCCTATTCTATCAGCCTGCGACCAAAGCGCATGGCCTATTCCGCTGCGGCAAGCGTCTGATGCCGCAGGATGCGGGCTGCGGCCTGCCGCGCGATGTGTTCGGCCCAGGTGATCACCTCGGGCACGCCCATCAGTTCCCCCACCGTGCCACGGGCAAGGGGGCCCGCGATCAGGATGCTGCCGTCCGGCTGGCCCTCGGCAGGCAAGGCATGGCCAAGGGGCGAGGTGTGGAGGCCAAGGCCCAACGGGTCGGGCGCCAGAAGGCCAAGCTGCGCCAGCGCCGCCAGCACGGGGGTGGTCTCGATGACCGACCCATGCGCCGGCCCGGTGGCGAGGATCACCCGGTCCACCGTGACGGGAAAGGTGATCCGGCTGTGCCGTTCGACCACGCGCAGCTCGATCGGCGCGCCGAGGCGGAGTTTGCTGATGCGCGCGGCGAGATGGACAAGCTGGCCCTGACGCTGCATCCGCTGGCCCGCCTCTTCGGTCTGCGGGGCGATGCGGAAGCGGTGCACGTCCCACAGCGCCCGCAGATGGCGCAGAAAGCGCCGCCGCTCGGGCAGGGGCAGGGCGGCCCAGATCGCCGGACCCTGGGCGCGCAAGCGGTCAAAGACAGCGTGCCAGGTCAGGCCTTGCGCCGCATCGGCGTCCAGCGCCCGTCGCACGTTTTGCAGCAGCTGCAAAGCGGTCCGCGCCGGGTCGCGGGCGAAATCGGCCGTGGTTTCGGCCTGCCGCGGCCCATGCTCGCGCGAACGCCAGCCGTGCCGCGACAGGGCGGTGACCTGGCCGCGGTGGCCCCTGCGCTGCAGGGTGGCGATGATGTCGGCCGAGGTCAGGCCATTTCCGAGGATCAAAAGGCGCGCGTCCGGGTCAATCCCGTCCAGCGCGCCGGGCGCCAGCGGGTCGGTGATCAGCGCCGGATCGCCCGTCAAGGGCGCCAGCTCGCGCGGGAGCGCGGCCTTGGGGTGACTGGCGGCCAGCACCAGACAATCGGCGCGCAGGTTCGCGCCATCCGACAGCTGCAGATCATAGCCAGCATTGCGCGTGACCCCGGTGACCTCGGCCTGCAGATGCCGCACCCGGCCCGCCGCCAGCAGGGGGGCGAGATGGGCTGCCACATAGGTGCCAAAGACGGCGCGGGGGGCGAAGATCTCGCCATTCAGCCGCGCCGCGCCGGGCGGCAGGCTCGGCGCCCCGGGCGAGGCGAGCCAGAGCTGGAAATGGTCCATCCGGTCGCTGCGCAGGCTCATCTTGTGGTCGGGCACGTTCAGGCGGTGGTCGGGGTCGGCGGCGGAATAGGCCAGACCCCGACCCAGTTCCGCCCGGGGTTCGACCACCACCAGATCCACCGATCCGGGCGGCAGGAGGGCGGTGAGGTGATAGGCCACCGCCGCCCCCGACAACCCGCCGCCGATCACGGCAAGGGTGGGTTTTTCCGTCATTGCGCGGCCTGCAACTTCGGCTTGTGGTCACCCGCGACGGTCTCGCCAAAGGGGCCCATGTTGACCTGCAGGTCGCGGCGCGGGATCGGGTGGTTCAGGGGCAGAAGCGGCAGGACCTGTTCGCCAAAGCTGTAGGCCTCTTCCAGATGCGGGTAGCCCGAGAAGATGAAGCTGTCGATGCCGATCCGGCGGTATTCGTCGATCCGCTCGGCCACGGTGGCCGGATCACCCACCAGCGCCGTCCCCGCCCCGCCGCGCACGAGGCCGACCCCGGCCCAGAGGTTGGGGCTGATCTCCAGCTTGTCGCGGCGCCCGCCGTGCAGGGCGCTCATCCTGGCTTGCCCGACCGAATCCATCCGGGCAAAGACCTTCTGCGCCTCGGCGATCGTCTGGTCGTCGAGGCGTGAGATCAGGCGGTTGGCGGCGGCCCAGGCCTCGGCCGTGGTCTCGCGCACGATCACATGCAGGCGGATGCCGAAGCTGACTTCTCGGCCCTCACGTTCGGCATGGGCGCGCATGGTGGCGATCTTTTCGGCCACCAGCGCTGGCGGCTCGCCCCAGGTCAGGTATTTGTCGACATGCTTGGCCGCGACGCGGAACCCCGGCTCGGAGGAGCCGCCGAAGTAGAGGTCGGGATAGGGCTTCTGCACGGTGGGATAAAGCACCCGGCCATCCGCGATGTCGAAGTGCTTGCCCTTGTGGTTGACCGTCTCGCCGCGCAGCAAGGCGCGGTAGATGCCGAGGAATTCATCCGTGATTTCATAGCGTTCGGCATGGGGCAGGTTGATCCCGTCGCCGCGGTTTTCCGCCGGATCGCCGCCGGTCACCACGTTGATCAGAAGCCTGCCGTTGGAAATGCGGTCCAGCGTGGCGGTCATCCGCGCGGCCAGCGTCGGCGATTGCAGCCCGGGGCGGACGGCGACAAGGAACTTCAGCCGTTCGGTCTGCGGGGCGAGGGCGGAGGCCACGACCCAGCTGTCCTCGCAACTGCGGCCGGTGGGCAGCAGCGCGCCATAGAAGCCCAAGCTGTCGGCGGCCTTGGCGACCTGCGTCAGATAGGCCAGATCGACCGGACGCCCGCCTTCCGAGGTGCCGAGGTAGCGGCTTTCGCCATGGGTCGGGATGAACCACAGGACGTTGATTTTGCTGGGGATATTCATGTCAGCTCCAAGCGTGGAAGGGGGGATTGACCCCGTTCAGGTAGTAATTGCCGAGGATCGCGTATTTCCAGCGCACCGGGTCATGCAGGGTATGGGTGCGGGCGTTGCGCCAGTGGCGGTCGAGGTTGTGCTCGCCAAGCGTCGAGCGCGTCCCGGCCAGTTCGAACAGCTTGTTGGTGGCGAGGATGGCGATTTCGGTGGACAGAACCTTTGCCTCTGCCGTAGCGATCTGCGCCTTGGCGACGCTTTCCGCCGTGGGCTTGGCGACCGCTTCGTCAATCGCAAGGCTGGCGAGGTCCATCAGGGCCGCCGCCGCATTGGCCCGCAGTTGCAGATCGCCGTAAGCCTGAATGGTGTAGGGGTCCTGCGAGGCGTGATCGAGGCCGGAATCCACCCAAGCCCGGCTGCGGTGCAGGACAAACTCTTTCGTGTCCTTGATCGCGGCGCGGGCAATGCCAAGGTCCACCGCGACCTGGATCACCTGGAAGATCGCGCCATCGGCAGAGGGTTCGGCATAGCCCTTCCAGCCCGGCACCAGATGGGTTTTCGGCACTTTCACATGGTCAAGGATCACCGTCCCCGACAGGGTGGTGCGCTGGCCAAAGCTCGACCAGTCGTCGATCACGCTGAGGCCCTCGGCCCCGCGGTCGGCAATCGCGTACCAGGCGCGACCCTGATCATCCAAAGCGACGATCGGCACCAGATGCGCCAGCAGCGCGCCCGAGGCGTAGAACTTGCGCCCCGTCACCTCGACATGATCGCCGTGGTCGGTGAACTTCGTCTCGAAATCCACCGCGCGCTTCGATCCGAACTCGGAAAAGGCATTGCCAAAGCGGGTGCCCTTCAGCACTTCGCCGAACAGCAGCGCCTTCTGCGCCGGGTCCGACACGGTGTTGATCGCGGCCACCACGCCCAGATGGTTCTGCGGAACCTGACCCAGCGAGGGGTCGGCTTCGGAGATGATCGCGATCACCCGGTTGAGCGTCACATAGGACAGCCCCGGCCCGCCGTATTCTTTCGGCACGTTGATCGACCAGAGGCCCGATTGGGAAAAGGCGTCGAGCTCTTCCTTCGGCCAGATCCGGTTGCGATCCCGCTCCGAAGCGCCCTTGGCGAAGTCGGCGGCGAGTTTGTGCGCGATTTCAATCGCTTCCGCGTCGGTCTTGATCTTATGTGCCAGGCCTTGCGGGCGGGCGACCGGCGGGACCGGGGTTTTCGGCGTGTCATGGATGGTCATGGGTCAGATCCTTTCCAGGGTAAGTTCCGGGGTTTGGCTGCCGCCGAGATAAAGCGCGCGGATATCGGCGCGGGCGGCGAGGTCAGAGGCGGGGCCGGCCAGCGCCGAGCGGCCATTCTCGATGACCGTGGCGTGGTGGGCGTATTTCAGGGCGATGGAAGCGTTCTGTTCGGCCACCAGCAGCGTCAGCCCGGTGTCGCGGTTGAGCCGGGCTAAGGCCTCGAAAATCTCGGCCACGACGAGGGGGGCAAGGCCCATCGAAGGCTCGTCCAGCAGGAAAACCTCGGGCCGCGCCATCAGCCCGCGCCCGATCGCGGCCATCTGCTGCTCACCGCCCGAGGTGAGGCCGGCGAGCGAACGCCGCCGCAGCTTCAGCTTGGGGAAGAGGTCATAGATCTGCTCCAGCGTCTCGGCGATCTGCGCGCGGTCCAGCCCGCGCCCGATGGCGCCGGTGGTCAGGTTCTCCTCCACGCTGAGCGATTTGAAACAGCGCCGCCCCTCCAGCACCGGCACGAGGCCATTGCGGATGTGCAGCGCGGGGCTGTCACTGGTCACGTCCCGGCCCTTGTAGGTGATCCGGCCCGCCGTCACCCGGCCACGCTCGGCCGGCAGAAGGTTGGAGGCGGCCTTCATAAGCGTGGTCTTGCCCGCGCCATTGGCGCCCAGAAGCGCCACGATCTCGCCCTTACGGACCTGCAGGCTCACGCCATGCAGCGCCTTGATGGCGCCGTTATAGGCGGCGGAAACCTGTTCGAATGCGAGGATGACCTCTGACATGTTCTTCTTCCCGAGGTGGGGGCGGCCCAGACACAGGGCCGCCCGGAGTTCTACTGGGTGACCTTGTCGGCCTCTTCCGCGGTGCGGATCGGCAGACCCTTTTCCTTGGCATAGGCCTCGGACGACTTTTCGATGATCGGGCGCAGCAGGGCCCAGTCGGGGGCGATCCAGTCCGAGACGACCTTCCACTTCTGGCCATCCCATTGCTGGAAGGTGACGTAACCGTCGCCCTCGTGGTTGTCGTAGGTCACGTTGATCGAATGGAAGAGGTTCTCGGCCCCCAAAGCCTTCACACGTGCGGGATCAAGCTGCAGGTGTTCGAAGCCCCAGCGCACCTCGTCCCCGGTCAGGGTACGGTGGCCGAATTTTTCCTGCGCAATCCGGATCGCCTCGACGTTGAGGATGCCGTTGACGATGCCGAGGTTGTGGTAGACCGAGCCGATGCGGCTTTTGTCCTCCAAATTGCCCTTGCCCGCGTCATAGACCGTCTTGATGATGTCCTGCAGCACCGGATACTGGTTGCCCGAGGCTTGCGTGGTGATGGCGGTATAGCCGATCGCCGCGTCGCCGGCGGGGCGCACATCCTCTTCCGAGTTCGACCAGACGTTGCCGACGATATGGTCGGCGGGAAAGCCGTTCCTTTGCGCCGTGGTCAGGGCCACCGGGTTCATCACGCCCCAGCCGCGCAACACGACCCAATCGGGCTTTTCGCGCCGGATCTGCAGCCATTGCGCGCTTTGTTCGTTGCCGGGATGCGGCACCTCGATCTGGTCCAGCGTGAAGCCGTATTTCGCGGCCAGAAGCTCGTAGATCGGGATGGTTTCCTTGCCATAGGGCGAGCCGTGGTAGAGGACCACGATCTTCTTGCCCTTCAGGCTGTCCAGCCCGCCTTCCTTGCCCGCGATGTAGTTGATGATGCCCGAGGTCTCCGAATAGGGGTTGAGGAGCAGCGGGAAGACGTAGGGGAAAACCCTGCCGTCGGTCGTGTCGGTGCGACCGTGGTTGATGGTGATCAGCGGCGTCTTGTCCGTCGTCACCCCGTCGATCATCGCATAGGCGATGCCGACGGACAGCGGGTTCCAGGCGGCGGTGTCGGCATGGCTTTTCTGGCGCTGGTAGCATTCGACGCCTTTTTCCACTGCATATTCCGTCTCGCATTCATCCCAGGTCAGCTTGACGCCGTTGACGCCGCCATCGCGGATGTTGATCAGGTTCAGATAATCGATGAAGCCACCGAAGAACCCGGTGCCGCCCGCCGCATAGGGGCCGACGCGGTAGGATTGCAGGGGGAAGTACTGCTCATCCGCGTGGGCGGGGGCCACGGTCAGAAGGCCGAGCGCCAGGCCCGCCGCGGCGATGTGTTTCAGGAAAGCCATGATAACTCCGTAGGTTGGATGGGTTCAGCCCCGCCGCAAAGCCCGGGTGATGCGGTCCAGGATGGCCGACAACCCGTTGGGTTCTGCGATGAGGAAAAGGAGGATGAGGACGCCGAGCACGATCCGCTGGATCAGCTCCTGCATGCCGCTGTCGATCAGGCCGCCGAGGGCCAGACCGCCGAGGCGCGACAGGACCAGCGGGAAGACGACGATCAGGGCAGCACCAAGGAAGGCGCCCCTTATGGTGGCCAGCCCGCCGATGATGATGATGAAAAGCACATCGAACGACCGGTCGAGGTCGAAGCCCGCAGGCTCCACCGTGCGCAGATAGGCGAAGGCCCAGAGCACGCCGGCCACCCCGATGATCGCCGAGGACAGGGCGAAGGCCACCAGCTTGGTCTGCAGGACCGGCACGCCGATCACGCGGGCCGCCGTCTCGTTGTCGCGCACCGCGATCAGGTTGGCGCCGAAGGGCGTGCGGGTCAGGACCCAGGTGAAAAGGGTGATCAGGCTGACCGTGGTCAGGGCCAGAAGATAGCGCCCCTCGGTCCCGTCAAGGCTGACGCCGAAGAGAGAGAGTGCCGGAGCCGAGATGATGCCCGAGGGGTTGTTGTTGGAAAACCAGCCGAACTTGGTCAGCGCCCATTGCACGAAGAACTGCGCGGCAAGCGTTGAAACCGCAAGATAAAACCCGCGCAGCCTGAGGCTCGGCAGGCCGAAGACCAACCCCACCGCCGCCGCCGTTCCCGCGGCCAGAAGCATCACCACCGGCAAGGGCAGGCCGGGCAGGCGCAGGGTGAAGTTGTAGGCCGCAAAGGCACCGACCGCCATGAAGGCCGCCGAGCCGAGCGAGACCTGCCCGCCAAAGCCGGTCAGCAGGTTCAGCCCCACTCCCGCCAAGGACAGGGCGAGAAAGGGCAGGAGGATCGCCTCGATCACATAGGGCGAGGCAAAGCGCGGCACGACCGCGAAGGCCACGACCAACAGCGTGGTCAAGGGCCAGAACCTGTTCAGTTGCAGCGGTGCGGCTTCGGTTTCAGCAAGATGCGACATCAGAAGCGCTCCACGAGTTTCTGGCCGAACAGGCCTTGCGGACGCACCAGCAGCACCGACAAGGCCACGACATAGGCAAACCAGCCCTCGATCCCGCCACCGACGAAGGGGCCGAGATAGACCTCGGCCAGCTTTTCAGAGGCGCCGATCAGAAGCCCCGCCACGATGGCGCCAAGGATCGAGTCGAACCCGCCCAGCACCAGAACCGGCAAGGCTTTCAACACGATGAGCGAGAGGGAGAATTGCACGCCCAGCCGCGCGCCCCAGAGAAGGCCTGCGACAAGGGCCACGATACCGGCGGCGGCCCAGACGGTGGCCCAGATCCGGTCCAGCCGCAGCCCCACCGCAAGGGCCGCAAACTGGTCATCCGCCACGGCGCGGAAGGCCAATCCCGTGCGGGTCCAGCGGAAGAAGGCCGTCAGCCCCGCCACCAGCGCCGCCGCAATCCCCGCCGCCACCAGATCGAAGGTCGAGATGAAGACCCCCGCGACCTCAAATGGCGCGTTGGAGATGCCAAGGTCCAGCCGGTGCACCCCGGTGCCCCAGACCAGCTGCGCCGCGCCCTCGATCACATAGGACAGGCCCAGCGTCGCCATGAACAGCGTCATGGGCGAGCGGTTGGCGAGCGGGCGCAGCACCGTGCGTTCGATCGCAAAGCCAAGTGCTGTCATGATCGCCGCCGTCACCGCCAGGGCCAGCGCAAAGGGCACGCCGCGCTCCACCAGGCTGACGAAAGTCAGCGCGGCGAAAAGGACCATCGCCCCTTGCGCAAAGTTCAGGACGCCCGAGGTCTTGTAGATCAGCACAAAGCCAATCGCGACAAGGGCATACATGACACCGGACAGAAGCCCGCCCAGCGTGACCTCGATCAGGAAAAGGACATCATCATAGGACATCAGGCGGCCACCCCCTCGGCATCCTGGCCCAGATAGGCGCGGATCACTTCGGGGTCGTGCTGCACCTCGGCGGGCGTGCCGTCGGCGATCTTGACGCCGTGGTCCAGCACCGCCACCCGGTCCGACAGGCCCATGACGACGCCGATGTCATGTTCGATCAGCACCACCGCCAGCCCCAGCCGGTCGCGGGCGGCGCGGATGTGGTGGGCCATCTCGGCCTTTTCGGTGGCGGTCATCCCGGCCATCGGCTCGTCCAGCAGCAAAAGGCGCGGCTCGGCCACCAGGGCGCGGGCCAGTTCGACGCGCTTTTGCAATCCATAGGGCAGGGTGGCGACAGGCCGGCCCAGATGCGGCAGAAGGTCCAGCGCCCCGGCCACTTCGGTCACGCGGGCCGCGACATCCGCGGCCTCGGCCCTTGCGGCGGGCAGGTGCAGCACCTGCGCCAGAAGCCCGCTCTTGCGCCGGAAGGTCAGGCCGGCGGCGATGTTGGCCGCCACCGTCAGGCCGGGAAACAGGGCGAGGTTCTGGAAGGTCCGCGCCACGCCCAGCCGGGCCAGATCCTGCGGCGGCACATGGGCGAAGCTTTTCCCGCCCACGACCAGACTGCCGGCATCCGCCTGATAAAGCCCGGAAATCACGTTCAGGACCGAGGATTTCCCCGCCCCGTTCGGCCCGATCACCGCCCTGATCTCACCCGGGGCGACGTGGAACGAGACATGGCGCAGGGCGCGGATGCCGCCGAAGGACAGGCTGATGCCGCCCATGGCCAGCGCGGTGCCGGTCATCGCCATCGGATGGGGGGGAGCATAGGCGGCAGCAATCGCGGCCTCCTTCAGGGTGGCCGAAGCCGCCGTGCGCAACGTGACGCCCGTCATTTTCGTCTTCCTTCGGTTGGGGTTAGGGGCGGCCTATTCGGCCGCCACAGCGGGTTTGGCCGCCTGGTCGCGCTGCGCCTCCAGCTGGCGGACCAGCGGGATGACGTGGCGCCCGAAGAATTCGACCTCTTCCTGGAAGTGCAGGAAGCCCAGAAGGATCAGGTCGGCGCCGGCATCCTTGAGCGCAAGGATGCGTTCGGCAATCTGCTCTGGCGTGCCGATCAGGTTGGATTTGAAGCCGTCGTTGTACTGGACGAGGTCGGCAAAGCTCGACTTGGCCCAGTTGCCCTCGCCCTCGGGGCTGGATTTGCCGGCGTTCTTCACCTCATGGGCAAAGCCTTGCACGGCTTCGGGATTGGCCTTGGCCACGATCTCGTCCACCACGGCGCGGGCTTCGGCCTCGGTCGGCCGCGCAATCGCGAAAGCGTTGATGCCGACCTTGACGCGGCGGCCCTCGGCCTCGGCCTTGGTGCGGATGTCATCGACCTGGGCCGCCAGACCCTCGGGCGTGTTGCCGTTGGTGAAGTACCAGTCCGAGACCCGCGCCGCCATGTCGCGCGCCGCCCGGCTGGAGCCGCCCTGAAAGATCTCGGGCTGCGGATCGACCGGTTTCGGTTTCATCGTGTAATTGGTGAAGCGGTAGAAATCGCCCTTGAAGGTGAAATCGTCCTGACCCCAGATGCCGCGCAGCGCCCGAATGAACTCTTCCGAACGGCGATAGCGTTCGTCATGGTCAAGCCAGGGCTCGCCGATGGCATGGAACTCGCCACGGAACCAGCCGGAAACGACGTTGATCGCGATGCGCCCCTTGCTGAGGACCGAGATGGTGGCGATCTGCTTGGCGGCCAGCGCCGGGTTCCACGGGCCGGGCAGCAGGGCTGCGATCACCTTCAGCTTGTCGGTGGCCTGCAGCAGGGCCTGGCTGAAGGACACCGGCTCGTGCTGGCTGTCCGCACCATAGCCCGCGGTAAAGCGGATCTGGCTCAGGGCATAGTCAAAGCCCGCGGCCTCGGCGATCTGCGCCAGTCTCACGTTGTATTCAAGGCTCCAATCCGTGCGCTGCTCGATGTTCGAGATCACAAGGCCGCCCGAGACATTGGGCACCCAATAGGCGAATTTGACGGGTTCGGTCATGAGGGACTCCTGCTTATTCGGCCGCTTCAGCGACGCGGAGGTGTTGCGGGAAAAGGGGATGGAACTGCGCCACGGCGCGGGTCAGGCGGGCGAGGGCGGCGGGGCTGGTCAGGCGACCCTCCTCGAAATCCTTGTCCGAGACATGGACCGCGGTGGCGAGGCTTTGCGCCTCGAAGAAGCCGAACAGCGGGCGGAGTTGGTGCTCGACGGCCAGGGCGTGCTTGTCGCCGCCCCCAGTGGCCGCGATCAGCACCGGTTTTCCGTGCAGCGCGGTGGGGTCGAGAAGGTCGATCAGGTGTTTGAAGAGGCCGGGATAGGAGCCCTTGTAGATCGGCGTTGCCACCACCAGCGCATCGGCGGCCACGATCCGCGCCACCAGATCGCGGCCCCTGGCGTCCAGATCCTCCAGACGGCGCGCACGGCCCAGCTGGTCGCCAAAGTCATTCACTTCAATGACTTGCGTTGTGATGTTCAACCGGGTCGCCGCAATCGCCAGCGCCGTTTCCACGAGTTTTCGGGTCTTGGAGGGGGTCGTGATATTGCCGGACAGGCCGATCAGGTTGAGGTGTGGCATCATGGACTCCAAATATCTACTTAGTTGGTAGATATTTACGGCTTTAAGCCCTGCCGGTCCATTTCAAAGATTTCGCGGAGGCGACCGGAATATTCTGTGCCTGGGGGGAAAGGCAGAATGAGCCGGCCTTTTGGGCAAGACGCCGCTTGCCCTCACCGGACGCTGCGCCGCGCCGGGGGACTCAGGGCAATGAGTGTCGGCAGAGGCGGATCAGTCCTGAAACAGCGCGGCCAGTCGGGCGCTGTCGATGCCGGGCACGATCAGCCCCTTGGGTTTGACAGCGGCCACATCGACACCGGCCACGATCGCATTGACCACGGCCTCCTCCACCGCTTCGACGGCGGCAAGGTACAGGGGATCTAGGATCTCGTTGTTCAGCTCGACCTTGGTCAGCAAGGGCCAGGCGGCCTGCGGCATCGGCCCGGCATTGGCGGTCGAAAAGGCGAGGAAGATATCGCCCGAGGAATTGCCCGCAGGCGTCCCGCCCCGCGCCACGCCCATGCTGGCGCGCCGGGCCAGATGGCGCAGCGACAGGGCCGACAAGGGCGCATCGGTCGCGATGACCACGATGATCGAGCCCTGCTCCTTGGCGCGGAAGGCGCCCTCCGGCATCAGCTTGCCCACCGGCTTGCCCAGCACCTGAAACCACTCGCGGCGCCCATGGTTGGCCTGAACCAGCGCGCCGAGCGTGAAGCCTTGCCCGCCCAGTGTCACCTGGCGGGAGGCGGTCCCGGTGCCCGCCTTGTACTCGTAAGCGATCATGCCGTTGCCGCCGCCGGAGGAGCCTTCTTCCACGAGGCCGCCCTTCGCGGCGCGGATGGCCGCCTTGGCATGGTCGGGTGTCACATGCAAAGCGTTGATGTCGTTGAGGATGCCGTCATAGGTCTCGCCCACCACGGGCATGGCCCAGGAGTGCTCGGTCTCGAACCATTCGGCATAGGTCTCGATCATCCATTCGGTCATGCCGTGGTGAACGGCGCCGACGCCATGGGTGTTGGTGATGCAGACGGGACCGATGAAATAACCGGCATCCTGGATCCAGTGGGTGCCCGTCATCTCGCCATTGCCGTTGAGCGTGAACTGCCCGGCCCAGACCGGCTGCGGCGCACCGCGCTCGGCGCGGGGCAGGATCGCGGTTACCCCGGTGCGCATCGCCTTGGCCGGATCGGTCAGCGTGCAGAAGCCGACCTTGACGCCCGGCACATCGGTGATGGCATTGAAAGGCCCGGTCCGGCCGGGAAAGGGCAGGCCAAGGTCACGGGCGCGCGGTTTGGGCATGGGCGGTCCTTATTTCGGGCAGTTCGCCCAGATTGGCAGCACGGGCCCCGGCTGATCAAGCGTTCTTGAGGCATTAGCGCAATTTCAAGGCTTTCCCCTGCAGAATTGCAGGCCTAGTATGATGCCAAATCCGCAAAACATGATCATGACACGTTTCACATCACCCAGACCCGTCATCGGCATCATCGGAAACCTTTTCTCGATCAATGACCGCTATCCGGCCCATACCGCAGGCACGATGAATTCCTGCGCCGTGGCCAATGTGGCGGGCGGGATGCCGCTGATCATTCCGGCGGACCCGGGCCTCGTCTCGGTTGAGGAACTGCTGGAGGCTTGCGACGGCTTCCTGCTGACCGGCGGGCGGCCCAATGTCCACCCCAGCGAATATGGCGAGGATGAGACCCCGGCCCATGGCGCCTTTGACCGCGCCCGCGATGCGATCACCCTGCCGCTGGTGCGGGCCTGCGTGGCGCGCGGCCAGCCCTTCCTCGGCATCTGCCGTGGGTTTCAGGAGATCAACGTGGCGCTCGGCGGCTCGCTCCACCCCGAGATCCGCGAGATTCCGGGACGGATGAACCACCGGATGCCGCCGGATGCCAAGCTGGAAGAGCAATTCGCGCCGCGCCATGCGGTGCGCTTCACCGAAGGCGGGGTGTTCGAACGCCTGATGGGCGCGCCCGAGGTGATGACCAACACGCTGCACGGCCAGGGCATCCAGCGCGCCGCCGAGCGCATCGTGATCGACGGTTGGGCGCCGGACGGAACGCCTGAGGCGACCTATGTCAAGGACGCGCCGGGTTTCACCCTCGCCGTGCAATGGCACCCGGAATGGAACGCCGCCGACGACCCGGTGTCGCGCCCGCTGTTCACGGCCTTCGGCCAGGCCGCCCGGGCCTGGGCCGAAGCCCGCCGCCCGATCCGCCTCAGCGCCTGATCCACCGGCCCCCGCCGCGCCACGCGCTCCGCCGTTGCGCGGCGTCACGGCACAACCCCCCGCGACAGGATAGGCTGCCGGCAGTCGTCATCTCCCGGAGGCTTCCATGACCGTCCTGATCGCCTATGCCACCACCGACGGGCAGACCCGCAAGATCGCCCGCTTTGCCGGCGATGTGCTGAGCGGTCTCGGCCACTCGGTCGAACTGCTGAATGTCGCGGATGCCTCGGGCCTCGACCTCATCCGGTTCGCCGGGGTGGTGCTGGCGGGCTCGCTGCATGTCGGCAGGTTCCAGAAGGCCCTGGCGGATTTCATACGGCAGAATGCGGCGGCGCTGAACGCCCGGCCTTCGCTGTTTCTGGCGGTCTCGCTGGCGGCGGCGGGGCAGGATGCCGAGGATTGGGCCGGCCTCAACGCTGCCGTGGCGCAGTTCCTGGCCGAAACGGCCTGGCAACCCTCCCGCGTCGACCATGTGGCGGGCGCGCTGCGCTTCACCGAGTACGACTTTTTCCGCGCCTGGATGATGCGCCGCATCGCGCGCTCCAAGGGCGACGACGTCGATCCCCATGCCGACAAGGAATACACCGACTGGGCCGCGCTCTCGGAAAGCCTGACGCAGTGGCAAGCGGGCCTCGCGCGGTGAAAACCGGTTGTTGGCGGCCTTGCGATCGCTATAGTCCGCTGCAACACACCGGGGGAGGACTGCAATGAAACGCTCGCGCGTCAACGAGATCATGGCCGCGGCCGAAGAGATGATCGGCCATTACGGCTTCGTCCTGCCGCCCTTCGCCAACTGGTCGCCGGAAGAGTTCAAGGCCAATGCCGCGCGCGCCTCAAGGGTGATCGAAGGGCGTTGCGGCTGGGACATCACCGATTACGGCGAGGGCCGCTTTGACCAGATGGGCCTCTTCCTCTTCACCCTGCGCAACGGCCAACTCGCCGACCTGCAGCGCGGCGGCGGCATGTGCTATGCCGAAAAGCTGCTGATCTCGCGGCAGGATCAGCTCTCGCCGATGCATACCCATGTGATCAAGGCCGAGGATATCATCAACCGGGGCGGGGCGACGCTGGTCGTCGAGCTCTTCGGCTCGGACGACAAGGGCAACTGGGCGGCAGACCGTGGAGGTCTCGTGCGCTGCGACGGGATCGACGTGCCCTATGCGCCGGGCCAGAAGCTGAAACTGGCCCCCGGTGAAAGCGTCACGCTGAAGCCCGGCGACTGGCACGCCTTCTGGGGCGAGGGCGGCGATGTGCTGATCGGCGAGGTCTCGACGGTGAACGATGACGTCACCGACAACATCTTCCGCGAACCGATCGGCCGTTTCGCCCGGATCGAGGAAGATGTGGCCCCCACCCATCTTCTGGTCAGCGACTATGAGGACTGGCTGAAATAGGGGCTTCGCCCCTCGGCCCTGCGGGCCTCACCCTAGGATATTTTTGCCAAAATGAAATCAAATGCGCGCGCTCCGGTCGCGGGGCGCGCGCTTTCTTGCGCTTTCATTTTGGTCCAAATATCCCCGCCGGAGGCTTCCGCAGCGGGGCGCCGGGCGCTACGGATCAGGCCTTGGGCAGCATCTCGCGCAGGATGCGGTCGGCTTCGGCAATCGGAGCCGCCAGCGGCTTGCGGTCCTCGCCGGGGAAGAAGCGGGCGCGGGTGGCGGTGGGCATCGGGCGTGGCGAGGCGATGACGACGCGGGGGCCGATGCGCTGGGTCTCGGCCTGCCAGCTGGAAGCGAGGGCGATCTGCGCGGCCTTGGAGGCGCCATAAGCCCCGAAGAACTTTTGCCCGGCGCGCGGGTCGTCGAAGAAGAGCGCGGTGCCCTGACCCACCTTCAGCAGGGGTTCGACCAGCGGGATCAGCTGGCCGGTGGCGCGGATGTTGATCGCCAGTGCCTTGTCCCAGTCCTTGGCCGCGAGCGACCCTGCCGGCGTCAGGGGGGTGGCATGGATCGCCGCATGGACCCAGAGGTCGAGCTTGCCCCAGCGCTGGTGGATCGACAGGCAGAGATGCTGCATCGCATCGTCCTGCGTGATGTCCATCGGCGCCAGCGTGACACCACCCGCGCCCGGCAGGCCAAGCGCCTTGACCCGGTCGTCCAGCTCCTCCAGCCCGCCCACGGTCCGTGCCACCGCCACCACCTGCCAGCCACGCGACGCGAGCTGTTGGGCAAAGGCAGCGCCGAGGCCCCGGGAGGCTCCGGTCACGAGGGCCACCTTGAGGGCAACATTCTGGGTCATGCAGGGCTCCGGTCAGGCGATGCGCGGGGATCGGTCCGGCGCAGGGGGGAAGGGACGCAAGGTCTGATCACCCCGCACCCTTTTGAATTATGTGAGCAAAGCCGAAAGGGCAAGGTGGGCGGGACCGCGGCAGGCCGGGAATCCGCCGCCTTTTGAGGCGCCCGGCCCCTCGCTGCCCAAGAGCCGGGCAGGCCGCGCGGATAGGAAGACGGGCGCAGAGGTCTTGCCCCGCGCCCGCCCTGTCTCGATTCCCCTGGTTTCTGCGCCGGACCTATTCGGCCGCCTTCATCTCGAAACCCTCGTCGATCTTGTCGGAGGGGATGATCGGGTATTCGCCCGAGAAGCAGGCGTCGCAGTATTTTGGCGCCTTCGGGTCGCGGCCGTTGACCTCGCCCGCGGCGCGGTAGAGGCCGTCCAGCGTGACAAACTTAAGGCTGTCGACGCCGATCCAGTCGCGCATCTCGTCTTCCGACATGGTGGCGGCGAGCAGTTTCGAACGTTCCGGCGTGTCGACCCCGTAGAAGCAGGGCCAGGCCGTTGGCGGGCTTGCGATGCGGAAGTGGACCTCGGCGGCCCCGGCTTCAAGGATCATGTCCTTGATCTTGCGCGAGGTGGTGCCGCGCACCACGGAATCGTCGACCAGAATCACCCGCTTGCCACGGATCAGCGCCCGGTTCACGTTCAGCTTCAGCCGCACGCCCATGTTGCGGATGCTTTCGGAGGGCTCGATGAAGGTCCGGCCCATATACTGGTTGCGGATGATCCCCATGGCGAAGGGGATGCCCGATTCCTGGCTGTAGCCTATCGCCGCCGGGGTGCCGCTGTCGGGCACCGGGCAGACGAGGTCGGCATCGACCGGCGCCTCACGCGCCAGTTCTACGCCGATCTGGCGGCGGGTCTCATAAACCGAACGCCCGCCCAGAATCGAATCGGGGCGCGAGAAATAGACATGTTCGAAGATGCAGAAGCGCGAGGCCGGGGCACCGAAGGGCCGCGAGGAGGTGATCTTGCCATCCTCGATCACCACCATTTCGCCCGGCTCGATTTCCCGCACGAACTCGGCGCCGATGATGTCCAGACCGCAGGTTTCCGAAGACAGGGCCCAGGCGCTGTCGCCGAGACGACCGAGGACCAGGGGGCGCACGCCCAAGGCATCGCGGACGCCGATCAGCTTGGTGCGGGTCATGGCGACGACCGAAAACGCGCCCTCGACGCGGCGCAGCGCGTCCTTCATCCGCTCGGGGATGGTTTTCTGGATCGAGCGCGCCATCAGGTGGATGATACATTCCGAATCCGACGAGGACTGGAAGATCGAGCCGCGCTCGATCAATTCTTTCCGCAAAGCCGCGGCATTGGTCAGGTTGCCGTTATGGGCAATGGCAGCGCCACCCATCGAGAACTCGCCGAAGAAGGGTTGCACGTCGCGGATCGCGGTGGCGCCCTTGGACCCGGCGGTGGAATAGCGCACATGCCCGATGGCCAGGGGCCCGGGCAGGGTGTTCATCACATCCGCCTTGGTGAAATTGTCGCGGACATAGCCAAAGCGGCGGGCCGAGTTGAAGCCCGAGGCGGCATCATGGCTGACGATGCCGCCGGCCTCCTGGCCGCGGTGCTGCAGGGCATGCAGGCCGAGGGCCACGAAGTTCGAAGCGTCCCCCACCCCGATCACGCCAAAGACGCCGCATTCCTCTTTCAGTTTGTCGTCGTCAAAAGGGTTGGCCAGGTGACGTTGCATGGTTCCTCCGGGGGGCGGGTGAATCTGCGGGTGGTTTAGGACTTTGCGGGCGGGAAGTCACGCCCGTAATACAGGCATTTGCCGCATTGCGGCATTGCACAGATCAGTTGCTCGGGGTGGTTGAAGAATCCCCGGTGGTACCAGTGGCGGTGGGATCAACCGGGGTGCCGCCCACGGTCGGACAGGTCGCGGTCAGCGTGTTGTAGCGGTCCACCACCAGGTTCAGCACATTGTCCGGCATCGCCGACTGGATGCCGTCCTTGAAGCTGGCATAGACCTTTGCCGCCCGCGACTGGTCTACCATGCCAATCGACTGGTGAGCCATATCATAGATCAAAAAGGCCGCCGCCACCAGCGCGATGCCGCGCACGGCGCCGAACAGAAAGCCGATGCCCTGATCGACCCCGCCGAGGAAGGAGCGTTGCACCACCGAGGAAAACAAGGGCGTGAAGAGCGAGGCGATGATCAGCCCCACCGCAAAGACCAGGGCGAAGGCCGTGATGATCGACAATTCGCAATTCTCGCCGATGACCTTGTTGATCACCGGGATTTCCTTGACCAGGGGCTGGGCGGAGGCCGCGAAGAGATAGGCCAGCACCGCCGCCCCGACCCAACCTGCGATGGCCAGGGCCTCGCGGACGAAGCCGCGCGAATAGGCGAGGATCGCCGACAGCACGATCACACCGGCCACGACACCATCGACTAGGGTAAATCCGTTCATCACTCTCTCCCGCGCCAAGTGTTGCGCCGTTTGACCTGCGCAGTTTGATCCGCGCCCTTTAACCTTCGCCTTTTAACCGGCGCCGAACATTTCCCCCACGAAAGCCGTCAGATCCGGCATTTCGCGCAAGGTGATCCCGCTGGCCTGCGTGTACTTGGACAAACGCGGGGCTACGGCCTGTGTGAAACCAAGTTTGGAGGCTTCTTTCAACCGGTTTTCCGTCTGACCCACCGGACGAAGCGCGCCAGACAGGCTGATCTCGCCGAAAAGCACCATGTCTGGCGGAATTGCCACATCCTCGCGGGCCGAAAGGATCGCCCCCGCGACTGCAAGATCGGCGGCAGGCTCGCTGACCCGCAAGCCGCCCGCGACGTTCAGGAACACGTCCAGCCCGGCGAAGGAAATCCCGACCCGCGCTTCCAGCACGGCGAGGATCGTCGAAAGCCTGCCGCCGTCGATGCCGACCACGGTGCGGCGTGGCGTGCCGAGGGTGGAGGGGGCGACGAGCGCCTGAATCTCGGTCAGGACGGGCCTTGTGCCCTCGATGCCGGCGAAGACCGCAGAGCCGGGGGTGGCCTTCTCGCGGTCCGACAGGAACAGGGCGGAGGGGTTGGAAACCTCGGACAGCCCGCCGCCGGTCATCTCGAAAACCCCGATCTCGTCGGCGGGGCCAAAGCGGTTCTTGACCGCGCGCAGGATGCGGAACTGGTGGCCGCGCTCGCCCTCGAAATAGAGCACGGTGTCGACCATGTGCTCGACGACGCGGGGGCCGGCGATCTGGCCGTCCTTGGTGACATGGCCGACCAGCACGATGGAAACGCCGCGCTTCTTGGCGAAAGTCACCAGCTCATGCGCTGCGGCGCGGACTTGGCTGACCGAGCCGGGGGCGCTTTCGATGGAATCAAGCCACATGGTCTGGATCGAATCGATCACCGCCAGATGCGGGCGTTCGCGGTCGAGCGTGGTCAGGATGTCGCGCAGGTTGGTTTCCGCCCCAAGCTGCACCTTGGCATCCTGCAGCCCGAGCCTTTGCGCCCGCATCTGGACCTGGGCTGCCGCCTCTTCACCCGAGACATACATGCATTTGAGGCCCGAACGGGCAAAAGCCGCCGTCGCCTGCAACAGCAGGGTGGATTTCCCGATCCCCGGATCGCCGCCGACCAGAATGGCCGAGGCCGGCACCAACCCGCCGCCCAGCACCCGGTCCAGTTCCGCCAGCCCCGAGGCTGCGCGCGGAGGCGCCTCGGCTTGCGTCGCAAGATCGGTCAGGGGGATGGTGCGGCCCTTGGCGACGGGGCCTTTCGGCCCGGCGGAAAGGGGGGATTCCTCGACCAGCGTGTTCCATGCCATGCAGGCATCGCACTGGCCGTTCCATTTCTTGTGGCTGGCGCCGCAGGCCGTGCAGGTGAAACTATGACTGGCTTTGCTCATGCCAGCTTGATGCTATGAAAGTGAGGCCGCATCAAGCCTTGGCAGGGCCCGCAGCCCAGGACAGCGCCATCTGGCCCAGAATGCAGAAGGTGAAAAGCCAGAGGCCCCAAGCCACCTCCACCGTGGCATGGCCGATGCCCTTGGCCAGCACGATGTAAAGCGCGGCCAGAAACACATCCGCCATGGCGAGCCGCCCCAGAAGGTGCAGCACCGGCAGCACACGGTCCGACAGCAGCCCGAACTGCACCAGCGCCAGCAGGATCGTCTTGGCATAGGGCGCAAAGACCGCAAGGAAGGTGACCAGAAGCGCCAGCGCCGCGTCCGAGGCCCAGAGCGACTGCAGCCCAGAGATGACCGAGATTTCCGTCATGCCAAAGATCGGAAGCAGCGCCGCCCGCAGAAGGGGCGCAAACCACGCGACGGGGTAAAGCACCAGAAGGCAGAGGTTGAGGTAGGTCAGGGCGCGCATCATCGCCTGACCATCACCGAAGCCGGCGCAAGGTCAAGCCTGCACTGGGGGCCTGACGTCTCAGCGCACCGATTCAATCGGGCCTTCGGCGCGGCCGTGGATGAACTGCTGCAGGTAAGGGTCTGTTGCGGTGTCCATTTCCGCCACGGGGCCGGTCCAGCGGATCAGCCCGTCATGCAGCATCGCCACCCGGTCGGCGATGGCGCGGACCGAGGACATGTCATGCGTGATCGTCATGGCCGTCGCCCCCATCTCCACCACGATCTCTCGGATCAGGGTGTTGATGACGCCTGACATGATCGGGTCAAGGCCAGTGGTCGGCTCGTCAAAGAAGATCACCTCCGGCTCGGCTGCGATGGCGCGGGCGAGGCCGACGCGCTTTTGCATGCCGCCCGACAGCTCTGCCGGGAACTGGTCGGCGACCGCGGGCTTCAGCCCAACACGGCGCAGCTTTTCGATCGCCACGGCGCGGGCCTGATCCTTCGGCATGGCTTTCAGGCCCCGCACCAGACGGAAGGCGACATTCTCCCAGACCTTCAGCGAATCAAAGAGGGCGCCGCCCTGGAACAACATGCCGAAGCGGGCGAGGAAAGCATCACGCTCCGCCCCCGACTGGCCCTTGGCGGTGACATCGCGGCCCTCCAGCGTGATGGTGCCGGAATCGGGCGTCACAAGGCCGAGGATGCATTTCAGAAGCACCGACTTGCCGGTGCCCGAGCCGCCGATGATCACCATGCTCTCGCCCTTGGGCAGGGTCAGATCGACCCCGCGCAACACGCGGTTCTGGCCAAAGGTCTTGTGAACGCCGTTGAGGGTGATCATGAGGAAAAGAACGCCTGTGTCAGCAGGAAGTTGGCGGCCAGGATCAGGATCGAGGCGGCGACGACGGCGGATTTGGTCGCAGCCCCCACCCCTTGGGCGCCCCGGCCGGAGTTCATCCCGAAATAGCAGCCCATCAGGGCCACGATAAAGCCAAAGACCGCGCCCTTGACCAGACCCGAACCGACATCCCAGAACTCCAGGAAATCGCTGGTGTTTTTCAGATAGGTCGAGGAGTTGAAGCCGAGCTGCATGATCCCCACAAGCCAGCCGCCCGAGATCCCGATGCTGTCACCGACCGCGACGAGAAGAGGCACGGCGATGGTCGCCGCCAGCACGCGCGGCACGGTCAGGTATTTCATCGGATGGGTGGAGAGGGTCACCAGGGCGTCGATCTGCTCGGTCACCTTCATCGTGCCAATCTCCGCCGCGATCGAGGAGGCGACCCTTGCCGCCACCATCAACCCGCCCAGAACGGGACCCAGTTCGCGCGCCATGCCGATGGCCACGATCTGCGGCACCACGGCCTCCGCCGAAAAGCGCGAGCCGCCGGCGTAGATCTGCAGGGCCAGCGCCCCGCCGGTGAAGAATGCCGTCAAGGCCACGACGGGAAGCGAGAACCAGCCGATCTGCAACAGCGCCTGCAGGAACTCGCGCCAGTAGAATGGCGGGGTAGCCAGATGGCGCAGCGTGCTGAGGCCGAACAGCGCCACCCGGCCAAAGGCCGCAAGGGCGCCCAGAACCATGCGGCCGATCCCGGCCAGAAAACCGCTCGCCAAGGTGAGGATCATCGCACGCCCCCCATATAGCGCCGGTTCAGGCGCGGGGCCATCCGGGTCAACAATTCGTAGCCGATGGTGCCGGCGACATCGGCCAGCCGGTCAATGCCCTGCTCTGGCCCGATCAGGTCCAGCGCCTCGGGCACATGGGCCAAGTGGGTCACATCCACGGTGATCAGGTCCATCGAGATCCGGCCGACCAGAGGGCAGGGCACATCCCCGGCCCAAAACGTCGCCTTGGAGGACAGGCTGCGGATGATGCCATCGGCGTAACCGCCCTGCACGGTGGCGATGACCGAGGGCCGCTCCGCCGTCCAGGTGCAGGAATAACCCACCGCCTCGCCCGCCGCGACCGGACGGGTCTGGATGACCGGCAAGGACAGCGCCACGACCGGCGCCGCCCCCTCATAGGGCCGGCCGCCATACATGCCGATGCCGGGGCGCGTCAGGTCGAAGTGATAGGCCGGCCCCAGAAGGATGCCGCCAGTGGCCGCCAAGGACCGCGGCACGCCGGTGCCATCCGTCATCGCGTGGAAATTCGCCAGCTGCACCTCGTTCATGCCGTGATCGGGATCATCGGCGCAGGCGAGGTGCGACATCAGAAGATCGGGCCCAGCCTCCAGCACGAAGGGAGCGGCGGCCTCCCACTCGGCCTCTTCCATGCCCAGACGGTTCATGCCGGTATCCAGTTGGACGCCAAAGGCATGGCCATGCAGGCTTTCCAGATGCCGGGTGACCTGGTCGAGCGAGTTCAGCATCGGTGTCAGGTCATGGTCGCGGATCAGCGCCGTATCGCCCGCCATGTGCCCCGACAGCACGTTGATCTGCGGTCCCGGCCCGAGGGCCTTGCGCACAAGGACCCCCTCTTCGGTCGCCGCCACGAAAAAGCGCCGCGCACCGGCCTTGGCCAGGGTGCGCACCACGGGGGCGACGCCCAGGCCATAGGCATCCGCCTTGACGACTCCGGCGGTTTGCACGCCCGAGGCCGAGGCACGGTCCAGCGCCCGCCAGTTGGCGGCCAGCGCATCAAGGTCGATGGTGAGAGTTGCTACTGCCATGCGGGGGTTTTGACAGGCAGGCGTCTGGGGTCAAGGGGGAAAGTTCGCCCCTGCGGCGTTACCGCCGATAGGGCTGCGTCGCAAAATGCGATAGCCTAAGCCGCAGGCAACCGGAGAGCCCCCCGTGACGAACGACACCCGCGACCTCGGCCTGACCCTTCTGACCATCGTGGGCCTTGCGGTGGCGGGCTTCTCGGCCTTCGTGCTGCCCCTGCCGCAGGCGCTGGTCACGGCGGCGCTGATCCTCGCCTATCTCTGCGGCGGGGTGCCGGCCGGGATCGCGGCGCTGCGCGATCTGTTTGGCAAGTTCCGCCTCGATATTGACCTCTTGATGGTGGTGGCAGCCTTGGCCGCGGCCTCGGTCGGCGCGGTGCTGGAAGGGGCTGTGCTTCTGGCGCTCTTCTCCCTCTCCGGCACGCTGGAGCATCGTGCCTTGGGCAAGGCGCGTCGCGCGGTGGAGGCCCTGATGGCGCTGCGCCCCGAAACCGCGCTGAAGCTGGTGGAGGGGGTGGCGGTCGAGGTGGCGGTCGGTGATCTGGAACCCGGCGACCGCGTGGTGCTGCGTCCCGGTGCGCGGGTCCCGGTCGATGGCATCCTGGCCGAGGGGCTGGGCGAGATCGACGAAAGCACGATCACCGGGGAATCGGTGGCCGTGGCGAAAGAGCCGGGTTCCAAACTGCACGAGGCCACGGTGAACCTGAACGCGGTCCTGGTGATGGAAGTCGCCCGCCGGCTGGAGGAATCCACCGTGGCCCGGATGATCACCCTGGTGACCGAGGCGCAGGGCATGAAGGCGCCCTCCGAACGCTTCAGCGACTGGTTCGGGCAACGCTATACCGTGGCGGTGCTTCTGGGCTCGGTCGCGGCCTTCCTGGTGCTCTTGTGGCTCGGGGTGGCGGTGCGCCCGGCGCTCTATCAGGCGGCCACGCTCCTGGTGGCGGCTTCGCCCTGCGCGGTGGTGATCTCGGTCCCGGCGGCGATCCTCTCGGCGCTGTCGGCGGCGGCGCGCGGTGGCGTGCTCTTCAAGGGCGGCGCCGCGCTGGAACGCCTGGCCGAGGTGCGGCATTTCGCCTTCGACAAGACCGGAACTCTGACCACGGGCCGCGCCGAGGTCACCGCGGTGGTGGCGCTCGACGGCGACGCGGACGGCTTTCTGAGCCTCCTCGCCGGGATCGAGGCGCATAGCGAACATCCCGTCGCCGGCGCCCTGCGCCGCGAGATGGCCCGACGCGGTCTTTCGCCTACCCCGGTGGCCGAGGTGACCACCGCCCCCTCCGAAGGCATCACCGGGCGCGATGCCGCGGGCGCGCTCTGGGCCGGCAACCCGCGCATGCTGGCGCGGATGGGGGCGGCGCCGGACCATCCCGGGTTGCAGGGTTTGCGCGACGGGGACGAGACGCTGATCTACCTCGGCCGCGGTGCCCGGCTCTTGGGGGCGGTCGCGGTGGCCGACCAGCCGCGCGGCAGTTCGGCGGCGGCGGTGGCGGCGCTGCGTCGCGATGGCGTGGCGCAGATCGTTATGATGACCGGCGACCGCCGCCCGGTGGCCTTGCGCATCGCCGCCCGCTTGGGCCTCGCCCCCGAAGAGGTCCACGCCGACCTCCTGCCACAGGACAAGGTGGCACTGGTCGATGCCTTGGCGCAGCAGGGCAAGGTGGCCTTCGTCGGCGATGGCGTCAATGATGCCGCGGCGCTCGCCCGCGCCGATGTCGGCATCGCCATGGGCGCGGCGGGCAGCGAGGTGGCGCTGCAAGCCGCCGACGTGGCCCTCCTCTCCGAGGACATGGCCCGCCTCGCCGAGGCCCGCCGCCTCGCCCGCCGCACCATGCGGATCATCCACCAGAACCTGACCTTCGCCATCGGCGCCATGCTGGTTCTGGTCACCAGCAGCCTGTTCTTCCACCTGCCGCTGCCGCTCGCCGTGGTCGGCCACGAGGGCGGCACCCTCCTCGTGGTCCTGAACGGCCTGCGCCTCCTCGCCGACCCGATCCGCAAACCCAAGGGCTGAAGTCCCCCCCGGCCCCCCCTTTCATACTGGCCCAAATATCCCGGGGTCCGGGGCAGAGCCCCGGCCGGGTCCGCCGAGCGCCCCCCGGTCAGGTCAGGCCCCCTTGCGCAACACCTGGGTGATCTCCGCCATGATCGACAGCGCAATCTCCGCCGGGGACTTCGCCCCGATGTTCAGCCCCGCCGGCGCGTGGATGCGGGCGAAATCGGCCTCGGTGAAGCCCAGGGCCCGCAGCCGGTCCAGCCTTTTCGCATGGGTCCGGGTCGAGCCGAGGCAGCCGAGGTAATAGACCGGCGCGCGCAGGGCGAAGGCGATCGCCGGGTCGTCGAGTTTGGCGTCATGGGTCAGCGTCACGATGGCGCTGCGGGCATCGGGGGCGAAGCGGGGCAGGGCCTCGTCCGGCCACTCCTCCACCAAAGCCTCGCCGGGAAAGCGCGCGGCGGAACCGAAGGCGCTCCGCGGGTCGATCAGCGTCACCGCGTGACCCAAGGCGCGCGCCATCGGCACCAGGCTTTGCGCGATCTGCACGGCCCCCACCACGAACAGCCGCAGGGGCGGGTTGTGGACGCCGATGAAACGCCCCTCCTCGACGCCGGACCGGTCGGCGCGCAGGCGGGCATCGACGGCCGGGTCGGCGCCCAGGGGCACCAGGCGGTGCGCGAAATCCTCCAGGCCCACCTCCAGCGCCACGGCACGCGGGGCGGCGCGGGCGGCGACCAGGTCGGCCAGCAGGGCGGGGCTCAGCGCCCCCGGCTCTTCGGCCACCGGCACCAGCAGCACGCGGATCGTGCCGCCACAGGCGAGGCCCACCGCAAAGGCCTCGTCATCGGAGACGCCATAGGTCAGCACCCGTGCCACCCCGCCGGCCTGCGCCTCGGCCACCACGGCGCCCTCGACACAGCCGCCCGAGACCGAGCCCATCATCGCCCCAGAGGCGTCCACCACCATCTGGCTGCCCGCCGCCCGCGGGGCAGAGCCCCAGGTCTCGATCACCGTGGCAAGCCAGGGCGCGCGCCCGGCGCTGCTCCAGGCGAGGGCGATCTCGGGGATCTGGTCGGGGGTGAAGGAGGGTTCGGACATCCTGGGTTCCTTCCGGCAGGGAAAGGCGGCGGTCATCGGTGGCCGCCGCGATGGGGCATGGCCCCAGCATGCACCCGCACGGCGGAAAAGGAAACGCCGCCGGGCGCGAACCCGGCGGCGTTCTGTCTCAAAGCTGCAACCTCACAGCTGCAACATCAACCCTGCAACCTCAGTTGGAAGACTGACGCAGCAGCGAAGTGATGATGCGCACGGCCACACGGCGGTTCATCCGCTCGTCGCCCGCCACGTCCACCTTCAGCTCGGATTCGCCATAGCCCTGCACGACCAGGTTTTCCGGCGGCACGTTGAAATACTCGGTCAACGCCTTGGCCACCGATTCCGCACGACGGTCCGACAGCGCCAGGTTCGAGGCGGCAGAGCCCACCGCATCGGTATGGCCTTCGATCAGGAAGACTTCGCCGGGGTTGTTGCGGATCATCTTGGCAATGAAGCCGCCCAGCGTGTTCAGCTTCTTGGCTTCACTCGGCTGGATCGCGGCCGAGCCGGTCTGGAAGGTGATGTTGTTCACATCGATCATCGGCGCAAGGTTGCGGACCTCGAAGATGGTCCGGATCTGGCGCAGCGAGAACTTCTGGCCGTAATCCACCGCGTTCGAAGCGGCAAGGGCGGCACGCATGTCGGCATCGCTCTGACCGATCTCGATCAGATTGCCACGCGGCTGGGTGCGGGGCAGACGGGACACATCGACCCGCTGTTCGGGCTGCAGGTCGTCGATCAGCACGGTGCCACGGCCATCGCGGTCATAGGCGATGCGCTGCAGAACCCGGCCCGAGGCGTCACGCACGGTGACGATCTGGCTGCCATCCTCGCGCACGACGATCGAACGGGTCGAACCGTCGTTGAAGCTTTGCGTGGTGACCTTGTTGCCCGGCTCGCGCAGCAGGGCGTTGTCGTCCTTGTAGACCTGATAGGTGCCGTCCGGCTGACGCACCACAACCCGGTCACCCGTGTTGGAGACGACTTCCTTGTTGCCCTTCAGCATGGCGCCGATGGCGAGCGCACCCAGAGCGACCAGACCGACCTTTTCCAGGTCCGACAGGCCGGATTTCTTGCCCGGGGACACCGTGGCCGGTGCCGCCGAGAAGTTTTCCGACGAGGTGCGGGTATCGGCTTCGGTCACGGTCTCGGTGGTGACCTTGGCATCCTTGGGCGCCGGTTGATCGGCAGGGGCCTTGGTCAGGTCGGCGGTCTCGCCGGCGGCTGCGGCCACTTCAGGGGCCTTGCCGGGGTCGGAGGGATCGGCCACCGGGGCGTCGAGGACGGTCGCCAGGGTCTGGACGGCCTTGGCATCGGGCACCGGAGCTTCGACCGGCTTCAGGTTCGGGTCGGCGGCCGCGGCTTTGGCGGCGTCTTCCTGGGCTTTCTGGGCCGCAGCGATGCTGGCCTTGTCCATCGCAGCCTGCTCTTCGCGGGCTTTCTTGTTGGCGGCTTTCTTGGCGGCCTTCTGTTCCGGGGTCAGAACGACCGTCGGATCGGCGCCCGCCGTGGTGCCGTCAGCCATCGTGGTGCCGTCAGCCGCGGTGGTGCCCTCAACGGTCGCACCGGCCGTCGCATCGGCGCTGGCAGCGCCTTGCGCGGTGGCAAGCTCCGCCGGGGTCATCTTGCCGACCTTCTTGGTGGCCAGCTCTTCACATTTGGCGGTCTTGGCCGCCACGACGCAGACATCGCCCTCGGCACAGGCCGCGGCCTTGTTGGGCAGGCAGATGACCGTGACGCCGTCCACCGTGACGGTTTTCTGGTCGGGGTTCATCACCGGCGGGGTCGTGGCCGGCTTTTGTTCAGGGTTCATCACCGGCGGGGTGATCGTCGCATCCGCGGTGGCCGTGCCCGAGGCATCAGCGGCGGCCTTGTCGGCAGCTGCCTGATCGGCGGCAGCTTGGTCGGCGACCGCTTTCTTGGTCGCAGCGGCGGCATCAGCAGTGGCCTGATCGGCAGCAGCCTGATCGGCAGCGGCTTTGTCGGCTGCGGCCTTTTCAGCAGCGGCCTGATCGGCTGCGGCCTTGTCGGCCGCGTCCTTGGCAGCCGTCGCCTGGTCAGCGGCGGCCTGATCGGCAGCGGCCTTGTCGGCAGCAGCCTGGTCAGCGGCGGCTTTCGCGGCAGCGGCAGCCTCGGCAGCGGCATTGTCCGCGGCGAGTTTGTCGGCCATGGCCTGATCACTTGCCGCCTGATCGGTTGCCGAAGTGTCCGCCGTCACGGCGGCGTCTGCCGAGACACCCGCCGAAGCCTTGCCCTCGGCCACGGCCTTGTCGGCATTGGTCTGGCAATTGTTCGGGTTTTTCGCGATCACGCAAAAGGCGCCGTCAGGGCAGGCTGCGGCCTTGTTGGGCAGGCAGATCACCTCTTTGTCACCCACGGTCACCTTCTGCAGGTCTTCAGCCTGCGCCGCAAAGGGCGGCACGACATAAAGCGCCAGCGACAGGATCGTGGTTGTGTTGATCAGTCTTCTCATTCGCACACCTTTCGAAGTGAAGGGACAGTCGCGGCACAAACGCGCCAGTCGGCAAGACGTTCCCCAACTGTCCGTGCATATTTGCAAAGGGCCCGATTCTTGCCGATTGCATGGCGTCACTAGCCGGTTTTTCGGGCTGATATGCGATATCGACGTGATGAAAGCCCATGTCCGGCGCCCCTTTAGGCGAGAATGCGCCAGTCTGCCGCCCCATGCTTTGCCGGGCGGCGGGGTTTACGCCCAAAGCGCCAGGGTGCGGCGGATGTTCTGGGCGTGGACCACCTCGTAAGGTGCGAAATAGCGCAGGGTGCCGGCGGCGGTATCGGCGCCGATCACCTCGGACAGCGGCATATCTGCACGGGCCGGGTCGTGCTGCAGGCCCTGCAGCCAGCGGATATAGGCCTGCGTCGCGGTCAAGAGGCCCGGGCCATAGCCGCCCGCCGCGATCGTCTCGGCCGCGCCGTGGTTGGGCAGCACAAAGCGCGGATTGAGGGCGGCCAGCCGGTCCAGATCTTCCAGATGGGTGGCAAAATCGGCAGGCTCGCCGACATAGGTCACGCTGTCCTCGACCGTATCGCCGGCCAGAAGCACCCCGGTCTCGGGGAGCCACAGCAGGGTGGCATCGTCGGAATGGATATTGGCCTCGATCAGCACGACCTTTGTGCCGCCAAGGTCCAGCGTCATCTGGCCGGAAAACACCCGGTCGGGCAGGATCAGGGGGGCGATGACGGGCAGGCCCTTGAGGCTGCCATTCTCGATCGCGGCGCGGTGGCGGGTCAGATGCGCCAGGGTCAGCGCATTCGCGATCACCGGGCTGTCGGCAAAAACCTCGGTGCCGGCCACATGGTCCAGATGCCAATGCGACAGGACCACGGTAAAGCGCGTGACCCCGCGCGCCTCCAGCGCGGCGCGGATGGCCCGGGCGTGGGGCAGCGAGACATGGGTGTCATAGACCAGCGCCTCGGCCCCGCGGATCAGCGCATAGGAGGCGACCCCCAGCGAGATCGCCCCGTCATCGACCCAGTTGTCCTCTGCCATGAAGCGGTGGCCGGGGATGCGGCCATCATAAAAGGCCAGAAGGCCGGGATGCGGTTCGCTGATGCGCAGGTGCTGGGTCATGGCGCCAAGGTGCGGGGGCGGGCGCGGATGGTCAAGGTGTTTGCGCGGCAGGGTGCGGGATGCTAGGCCTTCGAGATGCGCGCCACTCTGGTTTTGACGGTCAAGAACGAGGCGGCCTTCCTTCTGGACTGGCTCGCCCATCATCGCGCCTGCGGGTTCAGCGATGTGCTGGTCTATTCCAACGACTGCGCCGATGGCACCGATGCCATGCTCGACCGGCTGCAGGCGTTGGGCTGGCTGAGCCATGTCCGCAACGACGGCCCCCATGCCGAAGGCCCGCAATGGGCGGCGCTGAAGGCGGCAGACAAGCATCCTCTGGTGCGGCAGGCCGATTGGGTGCTGTTTTCCGACATTGATGAATATGTGAACATCCATGTCGGCGCCCGCCGTCTGCCCGACCTTCTGGCGGCCGTCCCGGAGGCGGATGCCATCACCCTGACCTGGCGGATGTTCGGCAATGCCGGGGTGGTGGCCTACGAGGACCGCCCGGTGACCGAGGTCTTTCACAAGGCCGCCCCGGTGACCCTCGCCTGGCCCTGGCGGGCGCAGATGTTCAAGACGCTGTTCCGCCCGGCACTCTTCCGCAAGCTGGGCGTCCACCGCCCGAAATCGCCCGCGCCGGGGACCGAGGCGCGCTGGTTCGACGGATCGGGGCGCGAGGTGGCGCTGGGGCAAAGGCTGTTCTCGGACTACCGGCAGGACAATTACCGTCTGGTACAGCTCAACCACTACGCGCTGGGGTCGGCCGAAAGCTACCTCGTCAAATGCGACCGGGGCCGCGCCAACCGCGAGGCTTCGGCCTTCGACATGGGCTATTGGGTGGAGCGCAACCTTTGCGAGGTCGAGGACCGATCGATTGCCGCCCTGGCCTCGGGCGATCTGCGGGCGGAATTGCGCGTCGATCAGGTATTGGCACCCCTGCACGCCCAGGCGGTGGCCTGGCGCAAGGCGCGTTTCGCCGCCCTGATGGAGGAGGAGCCCTGGCGCGCCCTCTTCGGCCGCCTTCTGATGACCGGCCCGAGCCGCAGCCTGACCGCGCGCGAGGCGGCGCTTTTGCAGCAATACCGCCGATAAACGGAGGCGCGTCAACAATGCCCCGGCACTGTTCCGCCAAAGCCCGCAATCCAAAGACTTATTTTGTTGAACCGAAGGGGATCGGGGCGCTACGACAAAGCTCGGCAATTGCGGCTGAGGTGAGCGGCCATGCGGCTTCGGGTTTTGTGCATTCGGTAAAGTGACAGTTGGTATGATGGATCTTGACAGCGACCTGATGCTGGATGCCTCAGCGGCGACGTCGCAGGAGGAATGGCTTGGCATTCTGGCCGCCATCGGGGAAGAGGCTGGCCATTTCCACGCCGTGGGCGCGCAGCACAAGGCGCTGTTCCTCGACAATTCCACGACTCTTCTGGTCAGCTTCGACAGTTTCGAGTCGGCGAGCAGCCGGCCGCGCAAGCTGCCGGTCGGGATGGATGTGGCCGACGAATGTGACTGGTCGCATCTGTGTCTTCTGTCGCAGGCCGGGCCCTGGTACCGCGACCCTGAGGTCTATGCCCATGTCGACCGCCTGATCGACGATGGCTTCTTTGAGGATTTCGACCGCGTGCTGTTTTACGGCGCCGGCCCCTCAGGCCATGCGGCGGCGGCGTTCTCGATCGCCTCGCCGGGGTCGAGGGTGCTTCTGGTCAACCCGGTGGCCACGCTGAACCCGGGCCTCGCCTCGTGGGAGCAGCGCTACCGCTCGGCACGGCGGCTCGATTTCACCTCGCGGTTCGGTTTCGCGCCGGACATGCTGGAAGGCGCGCTGGCCGCCACGGTGATCTGCGATCCGGTGAGCCCGGCCGATGCGATGCAGGCCGCCCTGTTCCACGCGCCCCATATCTCGCACCTGACCGCCCGCTTCGGCGGCCCCGACCTTGAGGCGAGCTTTGCCCGGCTCGGCATCCTGAACCACCTGATCGTGGCGGCGATGGAGGGCGGGCTGGACGGCACCCGCTTCGGCGCGCTCTGGCGCAACCGGCGCGGCGATACCGCCTATCTGCGCCAGCTGCAGGCCGCGACCGCCTCGCACCCTGCGCGCGAGGCGATGCTCTGCCGCAATGTCGTGACGCGGCTGAACCAGAACCGCTTCAAGCGGCGCCTGGCCGAACTGACCCCGCCGGCGCAAAGCCAAGGCTGAGGACTTGGGGTGCCCAGGCTGCGCGAGTCAGTCTGCGGGCATCAGTCTGCCGCCGCCATATTGTCCAGCTCTTCAGCCCGGCTCTGGGTGACCCGCGCCCGGCAGGCATAGATCACCATCGGCTCGGCCGAGCCACCGTGATAGGCCCAGCCCTCGGCGGCGCAGGTGGCATCGCGAAAGGTGACCCAGGCGCGTTGGGCGTTGCGCAGGGCCAGGGCCGCGCCCTGATCGGCGGGGTCGAGCTGCTGGTCGGTCTGCTTCATCAGGGCCATGGCCTGCTTGTAGGCCGCGTTCAGGGCGGCATCGGCGGCGTTCCAGTCCTGTTCGGCGCAATAGGTCATCTCGACCTGGGCGGTGGCATTGGCGCAATCGACCTCCTGCGCGCGCAGGGCCTGCGTCTGAAAGGGCAGGGCGCAGAGGGCAAGACGCAGGGCGGCAAAGGCTTTCATCACAAAGGTCTCCAAAGGAGGTTTGATCCTAGACCGCGCGATCGGTTCGGCGCAATCCCACTGGAAATTCGGTGGACCTTGCGCTAGGGCGGGGCCATGCACCAGAACCTCACCCTCCGCCGCCCCGACGACATGCACCTGCATCTGCGCGATGGCGCGATGCTGGCGGCGGTCGCCCCCGAATCCGCCCGCGATTTCGCCCGCGCGATCATCATGCCCAACCTCGTGCCGCCGGTGGTGACCGGGGCGCAGGCCGCGGCCTACCGCGACCGCATCCTCGCCGCCCTGCCGGAGGGTGCCGCGTTTGAACCCCTGATGACCCTTTACCTGACCGAGGACACCGACCCGGCCGACGTGGCCGCCGCCGCGGCCTCCGGCCTCGTGAAGGCGGTGAAACTCTACCCCGCGGGCGCCACGACCAATTCCCACGGCGGGGTGCGCGATTTCACCAAGGTGATGCCGGTCTTGGAAAAGATGGCCCAAATCGGCCTGCCGCTTTGCACCCATGGCGAGGTGACGACGCCCGAGGTCGATATCTTCGACCGCGAGGCCGTCTTCATCGACACGGTTCTGGACCCCTTGCGCCGCAGCCTGCCCGAACTGCGCGTGGTGATGGAGCATATCACCACCGAGGAAGGTGTCGCCTATGCCGCCGAGGGCGCCAACCTCGCCGCTACGATCACGACGCACCACCTGATCATCAACCGCAACCATATCCTCGTGGGCGGGATCAAGCCGCACTACTACTGCCTGCCGGTCGCTAAACGAGAGAAGCACCGCCTGGCGCTGCGCCGTGCCGCCACCTCCGGCAGCCCGCGCTTTTTCCTCGGCACCGACAGCGCGCCCCATACCGATGCGCTGAAGGAACACGCCTGCGGCTGCGCCGGCTGCTTCACCGCCACCAACACCATGCCGCTTCTCGCCCATGTCTTTGATGAGGAAGGCGCCCTCGACAAGCTCGAAGCCTTCACCAGCCTCAACGGCGCCGCCTTCTACGGCCTGCCGCCCAACGACGCGACCCTGACCCTGGTCAAGGCGCCCGAAGCCAGCAGCTTCCCCGAAAAGATCGCCTCGGGCCAAGGCCCGGTCACCGTCTTCAACCCCGGCTTCCCCGTCTTCTGGCGCGTGGCAAGCTGATTTCATTTTGGCGAAAATATCCCCGCCGGAGGCTCTTTCGGCTGCTGCCGGACGCTCCGCGGGGGATATTTGCACCAAAATGAAAGCGCAAAGAGAGAGAGCATGATCCCTGCAAGCTTCCCCCCGAAAGAGGAAATCGCCCGCCTGACCGCCCGCGCCCTTCTGGAGATCAAGGCGGTGCATTTCAACGCCGAGACGCCCTTCACGCTCGCCTCGGGCCTGCCCTCGCCGACCTATATCGACTGCCGCAAGCTGATCTCCTATCCGCGCATCCGCTCGGTGCTGATGGATTTCCTTTCGGCCACCGTGCTGCGCGATGCCGGGATGGAGGCATTCGACAACATCGCCGGCGGCGAGACGGCGGGGATTCCCTTCGCGGCTTTGGTGGCCGAGCGTCTGGCCCTGCCGATGACCTATGTGCGCAAGAAGCCCAAGGGCTATGGCCGCAACGCCCGGATCGAGGGCGCCATGACCCCCGGCCAGCGCGTGCTTCTGGTCGAGGATCTGACGACGGATGGCGGCTCGAAACTCTCCTTCGTCGATGCGATCCGCGAGACCGGGGCGACCTGCGCCCATACCGCGGTGATCTTCTACTACGGTATTTTCCCGGAAACCGTGGGCAAGCTCGCCGATCACGGTGTGGCCCTGCACCATCTTTGCACCTGGTGGGACGTTCTGGCCGAAGCCCGCGCCCAGGGTGCCTTTGACGAAGCGACGTTGAGCGAGGTTGAAGCCTTCCTGCGTGACCCGCGCGCCTGGCAGGCTGCCCGGGCGAAGTGATCTGTCCCGGCCGCAGGGGGGCTGTCTGCCCCCCTGCACCCCCCGAGAGTATTTCGGCAAAGCGCAAGGGAAAGCGGGGGATGCTTCTGTGGGCATTTTGGGGATAACTGCCGGTCCGAATCGTGACTATGGGGTTTCCTTGCCCATTTGACCGCCAGATGTGGTAGGGTGAGGGTCTGGCATGAGTCTTGTCCGGGACTTATCCACCGACTTGTTCATGGCTTGCCGGTGGGCCGGTCCGGGGGCTATGTCGCAGGCATAATAAGAAATGGGGACGAGCATGAATGAAGTGGCCACGCTGCGGCAGGTTTTGCCTGCGGTTCCCGAAACCGAGGCGATGCCGCACAACATCGAGGGCGAGCAGCAGCTTCTGGGCGCCATTCTGACCAACAACGAGGTCTATGACCGGGTCTCGAGCCTGGTCAAGGCCGAGCACTTCTTCGACCCGGTTCACCAGCGCATCTTTGAGCGTATGGCGGCGCGGATCCAGAAGAATGCTCTGGCGAGCCCCGTGACCTTGAAGCCGTTCTTCGAGGATGATCCGGGGCTGAAGGAACTGGGCGGGCCGGCCTATCTGGTGCGTCTGGCCGGGGCTGCGATCTCGGCCTATGCGGCGCGCGATTATGCCCAGATGATCTATGATCTGGCGGTACGGCGCGAGCTGATCGGGCTTGGCCGCGACATCGCCGCGCGGGCGGGCAAGGTCGAGGTCGACTCCGAGCCGCGCGAGCAGATCATCGAGGCCGAGCAGCGGCTTTACAAACTGGGTGAACAAGGCGTCGCAGAGCGCGGATTTCAAAGCTTTTTGAAGGCCGTGACCGAGGCCGTCAACGTGGCCAACGCCGCCTATCAGCGCGACGGCGGCCTGGCGGGGATTTCGACCGGGCTGATTGATCTGGACAAGAAGCTCGGCGGCCTCCACCCCTCCGACCTTCTGATCCTCGCCGGGCGGCCTTCGATGGGCAAGACCTCGCTCGCCACCAACATCGCCTTCAACATCGCCAAGGCCTACAAGCGTGGCCGGATGCCGGACGGCAGCGAAGGCACGATCGAGGGCGGGGCGGTCGGGTTCTTCAGCCTTGAAATGAGCGCGGAACAGCTGGCGGCGCGGATCCTTTCGGAAGCCTCGGAAGTGCCCTCGGAGCAGATCCGCCGCGGCGACATGACCGAGCAGGAGTTCCGACGTTTTGTTGAGGCCGCCAAATCGCTGGAAAGCTGCCCGCTTTACATCGACGACACGCCGGCCTTGCCGATTTCTCAGGTCGCGGCGCGCTCGCGGCGGTTGAAGCGGACCCATGGGCTGGATCTGATCGTGGTGGACTATCTGCAGCTCCTGAAAGGCTCGTCCAAGGAAAGCCGGGTGCAGGAAGTCTCGGAAATCACCCAAGGGCTCAAGGCCATCGCCAAGGAGCTGAACATCCCGGTCATCGCCCTGTCGCAGCTGTCGCGGGCGGTGGAAAGCCGCGAGGACAAGCGGCCGCAGCTCAGCGACCTGCGCGAATCCGGCTCGATCGAGCAGGACGCCGACGTCGTGATGTTCGTCTACCGCGATGAATACTACAAGGAACGCGAGAAGCCCGGCGACCATGAGCTGGAAAAGATGGCGCAGTGGCAGACCATCATGGAGAACGTCCATGGCAAGGCCGAGGTCATCATCGGCAAGCAGCGCCACGGGCCGATCGGCTCAGTCGAGCTGAGCTTTGAAGGCCGCTTCACCCGCTTTGGCAACCTGGCGCAGAAGTGGCAGGGTGGCGGCGGTGGCGATCCGGGGTTTTAAGGCCCGCGCCGCGACAGATCAGAACGCCGCCCGTTGCGGGGCGGCGTTTTGCGTTTCAGAGGTTGGTCTTGACCAGACCGTCGAGGATGGTGGCCCAGCCGCCGCTGTGGCCATCGCGGCTGTCTGCGTTGGCAAAGCGGACATGGGTCAGGGTCAGCAGGGTGCCATCGCCCTCGGGCACAAGGTCCAGCGTCACGCGGCTGCCTTCGATGGTGGAGTATTCCGATTCCCAGGTGAAGGCGATGCGGCTGTGCGGCACCAGTTCCAGATAGGTGCCGCGGTGATCGATCACGCGGCTGCCGGTGTTCATGCCGAGAAGGAAGCGGCCGCCGACGCGGGGGTCGGTTTCGGCGGCGGCGAGGCTCATGCCCTGACAATTGCTCATGAAACGGGTCAGGGTGGCGGGGTCGAGCCAGGCGGCATAGACCCGGTCCACCGGGGCCTTGATATGGCGTTGCAGGGTCAGGCTCAGCGTATCGGGGTCAACTTCGGTCGGGGTCATCTCGTTCATCCTTTTTCTCCTCGAAAAGATCGGACAGGGCCTCCAGCCGCAGGTCCCAGATCGAGCGAAGCTGGCGGAACCATCTGTCCACTTCGGACAGAGGGCCGAGCTGCACTTCGATCAGATGTTCGCGCCAGAGCGTGCGACGGCTGACCAGCCCGGCGGCCTCCAGAACCTTGATATGCTTGGAGACGGCGTTGAGGCTCATCTCGAACCTTGCGGCAATCTCGGTCACGCGGGTCGGCCCGGCTTGCGCCAGAAGCGTCAGGATCGCGCGCCGCGACGGGTCGCTGGCAGCCTTCAATATCTCGGTCAGGTCGGGTTTAGGGTGTTGTTCAACCATATAGTTGAATTAGCCGACCCCGCCGAGTCGGTCAACCAAAAGGTGGAATGATGCGATAAAAAAACGGGGCCAGACGGCCCCGGTTCTTTTGGCTGTGGGAGAGGGGCTTACTTCGGCCCGATCATCATCACCATCTGGCGGCCTTCGAGGCGCGGCATCGATTCGACCTTGCCGTTGTCGCCGACATCGGCTGCGACGCGGTGCAGCAGGGCCAGACCCAGCTCCTGGTGGGCCATTTCGCGGCCACGGAAGCGCAGGGTCACCTTGACCTTGTCGCCCTCGTCCAGGAATTTCAGGACCGAGCGCATCTTGACGTCGTAGTCATTGGTGTCGGTGCCGGGGCGGAACTTGATCTCTTTGATCTCGATGATGTGCTGCTTCTTGCGGGCCTCGGCCTCGCGTTTCTGCTGCTCATACTTGTACTTGCCGAAGTCCATGATCTTGCAGACCGGCGGTTCGGCGGTGGGCGAAATCTCGACCAGATCCAGACCCGCTTCCTCGGCCATGGCCATCGCGCGCGCGGGGGTCACGACACCCACATTCTCGCCATCCGCGCCGATCAGGCGGATTTCGGGCGAGCGAATGCGGTCATTGATACGCGGGCCGGTTTCGCGTTGCGGCGGAGCGTTGTGAGGGCGGCGTGCTATGGTTGTGGTCCTTCATCGTTGTTATGATGGCGCAAGATAGACCTCCTCGACGCAAGCTTCAACCCAATAGGCGTGGGCAAAGCGGCACTTGGCACCTTCTGCAAAGCCTTTCCCAAGGCTTTCCTTCGGTGGTATCGTCTGTCATATGGCCGCAGCGTGTTTAACCGCCGGTTTAGGGAGACTAAAATGAACAGAAACGTAATCCTCGCCATCATCGTGATCGCGGCTGCCGCCGGAGTTTACTACAAGTACAATTCCAACAAGATGGCCGAAGCGCAGCACGAGGCCCAGATGGCCGCCGACAAAGCCGCCGCTGACAAGGCTGCTGCCGACAAGGCCGCCGCCGACAAGGCCGCTGCTGACAAAGCCGCCGCCGATGCCGCCGCCGCCGAGAAGGCCGCCGCCGACAAAGCCGCCGCCGACAAGGCCGCCGCCGACAAGGCCGCTGCAGACAAGGCCGCCGCCGATGCCGCAGCCGCTGCCGCCGCAGGGGCCGCAGCCACCACCGCTGCGCCCTCGATGACCGAGATGATGGCGACGCTCGACCCGACCAAGTTCGATGCTGTCAAAGTGACCGCGCTGATCGACGCTTCCTCGCTGGACGATGCGACCAAGGCCTCGCTGAAGGCTTCGGTGGCCGCAGCCGCCACCGACGCGACCAAAGTGCCGGAAGCCGTCGCTGCCGTTCAGAAAGCTCTGGGCATGTAAGCCCGCCCCGGCGGCCCCTTCGGGGGTCGCCACCGGAGCCACCCGGGTGGCCCTCATCCGCCAGGCCGCAATTCTTCGAGGCCGCAGTTCTTTGGGGCTGCGGCCTTTTTCGCGCGCATCCGGCCACGGCCCCGGCTATGGTCGGGCGGGAGAAGACCGCCCGCGCTCAAAGGACCTCGCTTTCGTGCCTCATCCCCCGCCTGCCATCGTGCTGCACCTGCCGGAGACCGCTCCGCCGGACCTGAGCGGGCGGCATTTGCGGCTTTACCGGGTGATCCGCGACCTGGCCCGGGCCGAGGGCATCGCGCTGCAGATCCGGCCCCGCGCCGACGACCTGACCCGCGCGACCCGCCAGGTCAGCGACGACCGCTTTGCCGATGGCAATCTGCACATCATCGACGACCGCTCGATCCGGGCCGCAGGCGTGCTGAATGCCGGCGTCGCCTATTTCTGGGAGTTCTGGCACCTCGATCCCTTGGGCACCAAGGCCCTGTCCTCGATCGGGGCGCTGGAATATGAGCCGGGCTCGATGCCCTTTGCCCGGGCGAAAAGCTTCTTTGACACCCAGCGCGCCCGGATGGTGGACCGGCGCCTGTCGAAATACGGGCAGAAGGCCGAGAGCACCGCGCTGCCCAAAGGCGCGCTGGCGGTGTTTCTGCAGGGTGAATATCCGATCAAGCAGGCGGTGACGACCTATGACGATCTGGCGATGCTCGATGCGGTTCTGGCCCAGGCCGGCGACCGCCCGATCGTGGTCAAGCCGCATCCCCTGGTGAAAAACCCCTTCACCCTGGCCGAGCTGCACGCCCGCCTGCACGGCGACACGCGGGTGACGCTGACCGATGCCAATGTGCATGACATCCTCAAGGATTGCGCCGCCACCGTGTCGATCAACTCGACCGTGGCGCTGGAGGGCTTCTTGCACCGCAGGCCCGCCGTCCTGTTCGGACAGTCTGATTTCCACCATTTCGCCGGAAGGGTGCACCAGCCCGAGGATTTCCCGGCCGTTCTGGAGGCGCAATTGGCGCGCAAGGGCGGCTATGCCCAGTACCTCGCCTGGTATTTCCTGCGCCATTGCCTGCGGCTGGGCACGCCGGGGCTGGAAGCCGCGATCTGGGCGCGCTTTGCCGCGGCGGGTTTCCCATTGGAGCGTTTCCGCGCGGCCTGACCGGCCACGCACAAATTTTCTGCGAAAATTTGGGTACTTGCGTCTGAGGTCAGATCCCGTCGCCGACGAAGGCCTTTTCGACCACGAATTCCAGGGGCTCGGAATTGGCGCCTTCGTGCAGGCCGAACTTCTCCAGCACCGCCTTGACGTCGTGGTTGAAGGCCAAGGAGCCGCAGACCATGGCGCGGTCGTCTTCGGGGTTCATCGGCGGCAGGTCGAGGTCGGCGAAGACCTTGCCCGAGGTCAGGTTGTCGGTGATCCGCCCCATGTGCGGGAAGGCTTCCCGTGTCGTGGTCGGATAGTATTTCAGCTTGTCGCCGACCATCTCGCCGATCAGCGGGTCGTCCTTCAGGCTTTCGACCAGCGTGCGGCCATAATCCAGCTCCGCCACTTCGCGGCAGGTGTGCATCATGATGACCTGATCGTATTTCTCGTAGGTCTCGGGCTCGCGCAGCAGGCTGGCGAAGGGGGCAAAGCCGGTGCCGGTGGCCAGGAACCAGATCCGCCGGCCAGGCAGCAGCGCGTCATGCACCAGCGTACCTACCGGTTTCGGGCGCAGGATGATCTCGTCGCCGACCTTGATATGCTGCAGCCGCGAGGTCAGCGGGCCGTCCGGCACCTTGATCGAGTAGAACTCCAACTCCTCGTCCCAGGCCGGCGAGGCGATCGAATAGGCGCGCAGCAGGGGCTTGCCGTTGTCATTCATCAAGCCGATCATCACGAACTCGCCCGAGCGGAAGCGCAGGCTTTTCGGTCGCGTCACCCGGAACGAGAACAGCCGGTCGGTCCAATGGGTGACCGCGGTCACGGTCTGGGCGTCGGGCAGATGCGGTTTGGCGGGGGCGGCGGATGGCATCGCGTCGGTCATGGCGCTCACTTCGATCATTTGTATACGAACAATTATAGGCAGGGATTCCGGCTTTGGGAAGAGTTTTCTAGGCCTTCAGCCGTGCCAGATAATCATGCGCTTTCCAGTCGGCGCGGAACAGCCATTGCGCCTCGGGCTGGCGGGCGGCGAGGTCGTCGGGGATCTCGACCTCGTCAAAGCCGACGCGGCGGGCCATGGCATATTGATCGGCGATGACCGGCCCCTGGGCGCGCAGCTTGCCGCTGTAGCCCGCCATCCGCAGGCGGCGCGCGATGGTGAAGGCCCGCCCGTCGCTGAACGACGGGAAGGCCACGCGGATCAGCGTGAGGCTCGCCAGATAGGGTTCGACCAGCGCGGGATCATCGGTATGCGCCAGATCCAGCACGCCCTTGTGGCTGGCGATCTCGGCGAGTTTGACCGCCTCGACGGCGGCGGCGGGCGCAAAGCCCGTGTCGGTGACGATCACGCTCATGCGGCGGACTCCTCAGTGGGCTGCAGGGGAATGCGGACGGCCTTGCCATTGATGAAATGGATGCCGCATTCAACTTTTTCCGTGTTGCGCCAACGGCCTGCGCGGGGATCTTCACCCGGTTTCACAGGTGTGGTGCACGGCGCGCAGCCGATCGACGGATAGCCTTTGGCGACCAGAGGATGGCGCGGCAGGCGGTTGTTGACCATATATTCCTCGATATCCTCGCGGCCCCAATGGGCCAGAGGATTGACCTTGATCCTGAGGTCGCCCTCATTCTCGAAGAACTCCACCGCCTGGCGGCTGGCGCCCTGATAGCGCTTGCGCCCGGTGATCCAGCCGTCGAACTCCGATAGCGCCCGTTCCAGCGGCTCGACTTTGCGGATCGCGCAGCAGGCATCGGTGTTGAACTGGTGCAGCGTGCCGTCGGGATCCTCGAAATCCAGCGTTGCGGGCTTGGCGCGGATCACGCGCAGGTCGCGCAGGTCCAGCTTCTCGGCCAGCTCTTGCTGATAGGCCAGCGTCTCGGCGAACAGCATCTGGGTGTCGACAAACAGCACCGGCGTCTCGGGCGCTATGACCGAGACCAGATGCAACAGCACGACCGATTCGGCGCCGAAGGAGGAGACCAGGGCGACCTTGCCCAGATCATGGTCCTTCAGCGCATGTTCGACCACTGCCGTCGCCGAATGGTGACGGTAGCGGGCATTGAGCGCGGCCACCCGTTCGGCGACCGGGCCCTGGTGCAGATCATGCGGCATCCTTTTCGCCTTCCGTCGGATAGAGCGCGGCCTTGAACGGCTCCATCCCGACGCGGCGGAAGGTGTCGAGGAAGGTTTCCTCCTGGTGGGTCCGCAGACCCAGATAGGCGCGCAGGATACGTTCGATCGCGGGCACGATCTCGTCATAGGCAAAGCCCGGTCCGGTCTTCTCGCCGATGGCGGCGCGTTCGGTGCCGTCACCGCCAAGGGTGATCTGGTAGTTCTCGACCCCGGCGCGGTCCAGGCCGAGGATGCCGATATGGCCGACATGGTGGTGGCCGCAGGCGTTGATGCAGCCCGAGATCTTGATCTTCAGGGGACCGATTTCGTGCTCCAGCTTCAGGGCTTCGAAATGGGTGGCGATTTCCTGTGCGACCGGGATCGAGCGTGCCGTGGCCAGCGCGCAATAATCCATGCCGGGGCAGGCGATGATATCGGACAGCAGGCCCACGTTGGCCGTGGCCAGACCGACCTGCGCCAGCGCTGCATGGACGGCGGGCAGGTCGCCCTTGTGGACATGCGGCAGGATCACGTTCTGCTCGTGGCTGATACGCAGTTCGGAATAGCCATATTTTTCCGACAGATCCGCGATGACCCTCATCTGATCGGAGGAGGCGTCGCCGGGCGTCTCGCCCGGTGCCTTGACCGAGACGGTGACGATGGCATGGTCATCCTTGCGGTGGGCGGCCAGGTTGGTGTCGGCCCAGGAGCGGAACACCGGGTCGGCCTTGTAGAAGGCCTCATAGCCGTCGATCGGCGCGGTCTTGAGATCCGGCTGGGCAAAGGCGGCGCGGATGTCGGCCAGAAGTTTCTGGTCGGCGCCGCCAAACAGCGGGCGCACCTCGGCGAAGCGCTCCTCGATCATCCGGGTCAGTTCGGCCTGACCGGTCTCGAACAGGGTGATCTTGATGCGGGCCTTGTACTTGTTGTCGCGCCGACCCAGCGTGTTGTAGACGCTGAGGACGGATTCGACATAGGGCAGCAGGTCTTCGATCGGAAGGTAACTGCGGACCAGATGGCCGATCATCGGGGTGCGGCCAAGGCCACCACCGACGAAAACCTCAAAGCCCGGCACGCCCGCGGCGTTCTTGGTCATGCGCAGGCCAATGTCATGCGCCGCGGTGACAGCGCGGTCATGCGGGCTGCCGGTGATGGCGATCTTGAACTTGCGCGGCAGGAACTGGAACTCCGGATGGTCGGTGGACCATTGGCGCAGAAGCTCGGCATAGGGGCGCGGGTCTTCGATCTCGTCCGCGGCGGCGCCGGCGAAGTGGTCGGCGGTCACATTGCGCACTGTGTTGCCCGAGGTCTGGATCGCATGCATGCCGACATCGGCCAAGGCCGACAGGATCGCCGGCACGTCCGGCAGTTTCGGCCAGTTGAACTGGATGTTCTGCCGCGTGGTGAAGTGGCCGTAGCCCTTGTCCCAGGTGTCGGCGATATAGGCAAGCTGGCGCATCTGGCGCGGATTGATCGTGCCATAGGGAATGGCCACCCGCAGCATGTAGGCATGCAGTTGCAGGTAGAGCCCGTTCATCAGGCGCAGCGGGCGGAACTCATCCTCGGTCAGCGAGCCATCGAGACGGCGCGCGACCTGATCGGAGAATTGCGCCACGCGGGTGCGGACGAAGGCCTCGTCGAAATCGGTGTAATCATACATGGTCGTAATCCGCCTGCTTGCCATGGTTGTAGTTCGAGGGGCCGCGCGTGCGGAAGGCCTCGCGGAAGTGGATCGGCTCGGGGCCTTCGGCGCCCGGCTTGGCATCGGCCAGATAGGCGCCCACGACCAGAAGCTTCTGTGCCGCGGCGTGCAAAAGCCGGATCTGGGCATGCGCCTCGTCGGTGATCAGCTCGGCCTCGCGGTGCAGCGGCGACCAGCGGTCATCGGCGGTCAGGTAGACGACATCGCCTTCGCGCAGGCGGTTGGCAGTGACGACTTTGGGAGTGAACTGGCGGCTCATGCTTGTGCCTCTTTCAGCTGGGTCAGGGCATCGGCAGCCCGGCGTGGTTGCAGGCCATAAAGGATGACGGCGGGGCCTTCAAGCGACTGGGCCGCTTCGGGCAATGTGGCAAGGGTGGCGGCCAGGATCCGCTGATCGGGACGCGAGACGTTTTCGACCAGGGTCACCGGGGTTTCTGCGGCGGCGCCATGCATCATCAGGCGGCCCTGGATGAAGCGGGCGGATTTCTTGCCCATGTAGATCGCGGTGACCTCGCCCGCCCGCGCCATGCCGCGCCAGTCCTGATCGGCAAAGCCCGCCATGTCATGGCCGGTGACGATGCGGAGCGAGGCATTGCGGCCGCGCCGGGTCAGGCTTTGGCCGATGCTGGCGGCGGCCACACTGGCCGAGGTCAGGCCGGGCAGGATGGCGAAGGGCAGGCCCGCGGCCTCCAGCGCCTCGATCTCTTCGTCGAGGCGGGCAAAGATGCCGCAGTCGCCGCCCTTGAGGCGGACGACGCGGGCGCCGGTTAGCGCCTCGGCGACGATCCGCGCGTTGATCTCGGATTGCGCGGTGGAGGGGCCGAAACCCTCCTTGCCCACGTCGATGCGGCGGGTGGTGGAAGGGATCAGGGCCAGAACCTCGGCGCCCACCAGGCGGTCATGGATGACCACATCGGCACCCTGCAGGGCGCGAAAGGCGCCGAGGGTCAGATGCAGCGCAGAGCCGGGACCGGCCCCCACGAAGGTGACGGCGGCAAGGGCAGGGGTGAAGTGCGGCAGGTCTGACATCGGATCCCTCGATTTCCTGACTCAATATAGAATATTTTCCCATGCCTGCACCATACGCCCTTGCCAATAAGGACGTTTGTTCTGATAGTCGGGCGAAATGGAACGCGGTTCTGCGTTTGGGGGGAATGGTGGAATGGCGGCCCAGGTGGACGAGTTGGACCGGAAGATCCTTGGCGAATTGCAGACCGATGCCGAGCAGTCGCTGGACGAAATCGCCCGCAAGGTCGGCTCTTCCAAGACCCCGGTGTGGAACCGGATCAAGCGGATGCGCGACGCCGGGATCATCAAGCGCACCACGGCGATCTGCGACCCCGAGGGGCTGGGGCTCGAGGCCTGTTTCTTCGTGCTGATCCGCACCTCGGAACATGAGGTGGGTTGGGAGAAACGCTTCCTCGACGTGGTCCGCCGCCGCCCCGAGGTGCTGGAAGCGCATCGCCTGGCCGGCGACGTCGATTACATCCTGAAAGTCTGGGTCAAGAATGCCCGCGCCTATGACGCCTTCTACCAGGCGCTGATCGCCGAGGTGAAGATCTACAACGTGACGGCGCTTCTGAGCATGGAAGAAATCAAGATGACCACGGCCCTGCCGCTGTGACCTCCAGAAGATGGGCAGATTGCCCATCCTACCGGCCGCCGCGGTGACAGGGGGGCCGCGCTCTTGCGATTTCATTTTGGCAAAAATATCCCCGCCGGAGGCTCCCTTGGCTGGGGTTTGCCTCCGGCGGGGATATTTGGATCTGGATGAAGGGCTTAGCGGCGCACCATCAGGCGTTTGAGGCCGTGGAAGTGGTAGATGTCGCCGTAGCGCGGCGGTTCGGCCAGGTGCAGGCCGGGCAGGCGCTCGAACAGGATCGGCAGGGCGGTCTGAAGTTCCAGCCGGGCCAGGGGGGCGCCGACGCAGAAGTGCAATCCGGCGCCGAAGGAGACATTGGCCTTGAGCGGGCGGGTCGGGTCGAAGATCTCGGGCGCGTCCCAGGTCTGGGGGTCGCGGTTGGCCATGCCAAGGAGCAGGATCACCTGATCGCCGCGCTGGAAGGTGTGGCCCATCACCTCGACCTCCTCATAGGCCCAGCGGGTGAACATGTGCAGCGCCGGGTCAAAGCGCAGGATTTCTTCCACGGTGGCTTCGGGATCGGCGAGGGCGGCTTGCTGGCCGGTCTCCAGCAGGAGTTTGACGCCATTGCCGATGGTGTGGACGGTGGCCTCGTGGCCGGCGTTCAGGAGGAGGATGCAGGTGGTGATCAGTTCGTCCGTCGTCAGGCGATCACCCTCGGCCTCGGCGGCGATGAGGTGGGTGATCAGGTCATCGGCGGGGGCGGCGCGGCGTTTTTCGACATAGGCGCGCAGGAAGGCGACGAAGGCCTCGGTCGCTTCGATGGCGCGGTCTTCGCGGGCGCGGTCGCGGCCGGCGATATACATCGCCACCATCGCGTTGGACCATTTGAGCAGGTCTGGCGCCATCTCCTCCGGCACGCCGAGCAGGCGGGCGATGATGATGACCGGGAGTTTCTGGCCGAACTCGGCCAAGAGGTCGAAATCTCCCGCCGGGAAGGCGTCGATCAGGTCATGGGTCAGGGCGGCGATTTCGGGGCGCAGCCCCTCGATCCGGCGCGAGGTGAAGGCGCGCAGGACGAGGCTGCGCAGGCGGGTGTGGCGCGGCGGCTCCAGCTCCAGCATCGAATGGGCTTCGACGGCGTAGAAGGGTCCCAGGTGGCCGGGGATCACCGGCGCCAGTTCGGCCGGGGCCTCGCGGCCGAAGCGGCGGTCGCGGAAGATCGCGTTGCAGGCGGCGGCCTTGCCGGTGCAGACCCGGTCATATTCGGCCCAGCGGAAGAAGGCGCCGGACTTGCGAGCCTGCGCGTAGAAGGCATAGGGGTTCTGGACGAAGGCCGGATCGCTGGGGGATTGCGAGAGGGTGATCATCTGGGCAACCGGATCAGCCCCTGCGCGATCAGCACGCCAATCGCCACGATCACCGCGCCATAGGCCTGCGGCCAGTTCCAGCCGGCGCCAAGCGCGAACATGATGATCATCACATAGAAGGGCACCGCGTTCATGTGCAGCGACGACAGCCCGATGCCGAGCTGGCCCACCGCCATGATCCACAGGACCTGGCTGATCGCGAGCGACCCCACGCCGAACAGCATCAGCGCCGACCACTGCGGCAGACCCATCGCGTCCCATTGCGTGGCGGGGCCGCCGAGCGCGCTGTAGATCAGCGCCACCAGGCTCATCAGGATGGCGGCGCCGGTTACGGTGATGGCGGTGCGGCCGAGCGGGGTCAGCGTGGGAAAGGCGGTCACCGTGGCACGCGAGCCCCAGGTGAAGGCCAGGACCGAGGTGAAGGCCGCGAGCGCCCCGAGCCCCAGCTTCATCGAGCCCATGCCGGCGCCGTAAGCCATGAAACCGCCGAACAGGCTGAGGCCAAGGCCGAGGATCAGGGCAATCGTCAGGCGGCGGCCCTCCAGCATCACCTCCAGCGCGATGCCGATTACCGGCATGATCGCGGTGATGACGGCGACGGTGACCGGGTCGGTCTTGGCCTGTGCGATCACCAGCAGCACGGCACCGAGGCCGATGCAGATGCCGCCGACCAGAATGCCCTTGCCCCAGTTGGCTGATCTGAGCGGCCGGGTGCCCTCCATCGCGATCCAGAGCGGGATCAGGAAGGCCGCGGCCAGCGAGGCGCGCAGCGCCGTCAGCGTGACCGGCGGGATCAGCGGAATGACCAGCTGCGCCGCCGGCAGGCCTGCGGCCCAGGTCAGCATCGAGGCAAGGCAGATCAGGTTCGCGACAAGCGCGCTGCGCGGGGGGGCAATGGCTAAGGACATGGGGGGAACCTAGCCGGGCCGCAGGGCGCGCTCTGCGCCGGATGCGACCCGGGGTGTCGTTTAGGGGTTTCGGGGGTCAGGCCGCCGAAAGGGCGGCGACGATGGCGCCGAAATCGGCGGCCTTCAGGCTCGCCCCGCCGACCAGGGCCCCGTCGACATCCTTGACCGCGAAGATCTCGGTCGCGTTCGAGGGTTTGACCGAGCCGCCGTAGAGGATGCGCACACCCTGGCCGTCCTCGCCCAGGGCGCGCAGGAGGCCTGCGCGCAGGGCGGCATGGACCTCGGCGATCTGGTCGAGCGTGGGGGTGCGGCCGGTGCCGATGGCCCAGACCGGTTCATAGGCGATCACCAGATTGGCCGAGGTGGCGCCCTGGGGCAGGGACAGTTCGAGCTGGCTGCCGCAATGGGCCAGCGTGTCGCCGGCATCGCGCTGCGCCTCGGTCTCGCCGACGCAGACGATCGCGATCAGGCCGGCGGCAAGGGCCGCCTCGGCCTTGGCCTTGACCATGGCATCGGTCTCGCCATGGTCGGCGCGGCGCTCGGAATGGCCGAGGATGACATGGGTGGCGCCCGCATCGCCCAGCATGGCGGCGGAGATGTCGCCGGTATGGGCGCCGGAGGCCTTGGCATGGCAATCCTGCGCGCCGATCTTCAGGACCGAGCCTTTGGCCGCGGCGCTGGCGGCGGCGATCAGGGTGGCGGGCGGGCAGATCAGCATCTCGCAGGCCGGGGCCGGGTGCGCCGCCACCAGAGCCGCCAGTTCGGCCAGCGCCGCCCGGGTGCCGTTCATCTTCCAGTTGCCTGCTGCGAGTTTCTTCATCTGCCCCTCCATATTGGTGCCAGAGGGGTAGCCAAAAGGCATCGGCTTGGGAAGGGGGATTACGGGGGAGGGCGCTCGGCGGACCCGGCTGGGGGGCTTCACGCCCCCCAGACCCCCCGTGAAGAGCGGGGGGTTTCACACCCCCCGCGCCCCCCGTGGGATATTTATGGACCAATGA